>CALETX010000190.1 GCA_937920455.1 uncultured bacterium | reverse complement strand
TCAAACCAATATCTCACAGTCCCCGGCGGGACCGCGATGGTTTTCCCTTCTTCCCCTGAAAATGAAAAAAAACCTGTAAAAGGCAGGGTCAGCGACTTCTCCGAACCTCGAAAAGAAACATCAAAAAAACGACCCGCGTTTGCCAAGTCCCGCTCCACCACATCGAGGCCCACAGCAACTTCTCCTTCGAAAGCCCCACAAACCTCGGCTGCCTCCCATGCTCGAATGCCGGCCGATAAACACGCCCCGATCGCCGCCACCACCCCGGCCAGAATTGAAACCACCACCAGGAGTTCCAACAGCGTGAAACTTCCACGACCATGCGAACAGTTCGTCATGGGAAGCCGAGATTTCATTTCCCGCCTCCACCCCCACCTTGCTCAAGCCCAACAGCCCATGCTGTCGCTTCTTCCACCTCAGAAGCCCCTTCGCGACGAACCATGATCACTGCCTCATGCAGGACAACTGACCGAACCTTGTCCGACATGACAGGCTGCGGCGTTTCCCTCAGATCGGCAATGATCTTCCATTTCCATCCGCCGTGGCCTGTGTCCCATATTCCCTCGGAAACTCCCATTGATGAGGTAGCCGTTCTGGACGCAAGCAGGGCTCTGGAGGCAGCGTCACGAATGAGAAAAGAAGCCCAAAACCTGTCGCGAGCCTCACCCAGCGCTCTCAGAGATGCCTGGAAAGCCTGCAAGACAAGAACCAGCCCCACCGACAGAACCACCAGGCTCACACGGACCTCCACAAGTGTGAAACCCTGCGCCCCGCTCCTGGTCATGTCTCTACAGACCAGACAAGTTGCTTTAGCGGCCGGACGTGTCCCAGTTGGTGACATTATCGTCGCTTTTCTGCGGGTCTGGCCCTTCGGACCACAGGTCAAACCCCACAAGAGCATGAGTCCCCGGACACCGATATTCGTAGCGGCGTCCCCACGGATCGACTGGAGGACGCTCAAGATATGGCTCCTTCCAATCGCCTGATGCCGGCGCTTTCAATAAAACATCAAGGCCCTCTTCCGTGGTCGGATACCGGCCGTTGTGCAGCCTGTAAAGCTTCAACGACACGCTGATATTTGCAATGTCGCCGGCAGCTATCTTCCGTTTGGCCGTGTTGGAAGCCGGCAGGAGATGGGGCAGCACCATGCCGGCCAGAGCAGCAATTATGATCACCACCACCATGAGTTCTATGAGCGTGAAGCCTCGGGTCGCTGGCCGCGACGCAAAGCGAAAGGATTCAGATTCCGGGCGTTCATCTATCATGGGCCATCCTCCAGAGACGCCTCCCGGCGTTTTCGCCAGGCTGCGTCCATATCCGCAATACTACGGAATTTTTCCGGATACGCAAACCGCAAAGCGTCGGCCGTAGTTTTGCCAGCGCGAAGCTGGCGACAAAACTTTAGAAATGCAGCCGAGCCGCCTTCACGAAGAAGGAAAGCCACCAAATCGGCTGCCTGGGCATAAAAGGAGGCCGCATCGCCTGAGGTGGCAAGGTCCCCATTTGCGAGAGCCGCGAGCTTTTCCACAGGCCAGCGTACCTTGCATGGCAAGCGCCCCGCCAAATCCGCCCCGGCCAATCTTGCCTCAAGCCACGCCGCCACTCCCTCGTCAAGCCACAGAGGAACATTGTCCTCAAAGCCAACCCACTCCCGAAAAACCACGTGCGCCAGCTCGTGCAGCAAAGTGGCTTCCTCAACGCCTCCAACCTTGCCGTGGAGGACAAGCTCGCGGACAGCCGCCCTCGCCCGGGCGCCAGCCCAGGCGGGCGCCCCTGTCGCCTGTAGAAAATCGGCCCGCGAGGGATAAACGTACACACGCAGCCTGTTCTCCCATGTCCAGAAGCCGGATGCCCGAACACAACCAAGAGCCGCCCTCATTTTCTCAACCGCACTTTCCGCCGCGCGCGCCAGTTTCTCCGCTCCGGCTTCATCTCCCGTATGGTACACGATCAGATGCCTACTTTTGAAAACCTTCCATTCCATCCCTTGTGGAGGTGGAACGGCGCGCGCCCCGGTAACAACGCCAATCACTATCAGAACCGCCGAACCGAACGAACGAAAGGACATTCGCCTGTTCACAGCGCCAGACTCAGCCTGAATATCGGCAGAAGCATAGCCGCCACAATAAACCCCACCACCGCGCCCACTGCAAGTATCAGGACCGGCTCCAACAGCGAAAGGGCAGTGCGCACACGGTGTTCCACGTCTTTCTCATAATATCCAGCCGCCTCCTCCAACGCTTCCGCAAGACGGCCTGACTCCTCGCCAACTGCCGCAAGGCTCGCCAGCAGTGAAGGAAAAACTTTGGATCGCTTCAGACCTGTTGAGATCGGTTGGCCCTCCTGCACAGCCTCCCTTTTCACGCGCAACACATCCGCTCTGAGGGCGGCATTTTCAAGCGTCGAGGCGCTAAGGTCCAGAGTGGCAGACAACGGCACGCCAGCGTCAAGCAGCATTGCAAAAGTCCTTGCGAACCTCGCCACATCGCTCTCAAGCCACACCCTGCCGATCCCGGGCAATCGCATCTTCAGCCGATCCATCTCCAGTCGGCCTGCCGTCATCCGAGCCACCCTCCTCATCCCCACAATTCCAAGAACTACAAGCACAACCAGCCACGGCCAGTGACGCGAAAGAAAACCGCTCACCATCAGCAGAATTCTTGTCGGCATGGGAAGATCAGCAAAGCTTGTGAAAAGACCTGCAACCCTGGGCATGAAAAATGTCAGCAGAACAAAAACCGTCACCATGCCCACAATCAGTATCAGAGCCGGATATGCGACTGCCGATCGCACGCGACGGCGCGCCTCGTCCTCTGCCTCACGAGCCGTCGCCAGTCGCTCCAGTACCGTATCGAGCTTGCCGGCGGATTCGCCGGCCCGCACCATGCTCACATACAACGGCGGAAACAATCTTTCGTGGCGAGCAAGAGCGGAGGAGAGCATTCCTCCTTCCCGTATATCAGCCTCCACCCGGGCAAGAACAGCGGCCAGTCGTCCGTTTTCGCACTGCTCCTGGAGCGTCGCCAGCGTCCTAAGAATTGGAACGCCGGCTCTGATCAGTCCGGACATCTGCCGCGTGAGAATAGTGATCTCTCTGACAGAGATCCCTCTGCCGATAGAATCATGCTCAGTGGATTCGCCAGCGGCGCGCACCCATACGGGAATCAGCCCCCTTCCCTCCAGGATTGCCAGGGCATCCGCCCTTGACGGAGCAGCCACCACGCCCTCAACCACCTTCTCGGGCCCGTCCTTGGCTTTGTATTCAAATCTCGGCATACTGTCTTGTGGATAATGCGCAGAAACTACACGTTCACCACGCGCATCAGTTCTTCGGGCGTTGTCAGGCCTGCAGCAACCTTGCCTTCGCCGTCCTGCAGAAGGGTTTTCATCCCAAGCGAATCTGCTTTTCTTCGGATCTCCTGCGCCGACGCCCTGCGAACAATCATTTCTTGAATCTCCGGCGCCAGCGGTAAAAACTCGCATATCGCGGTGCGCCCCTTGTATCCGCTCATGCCGCATCGCCGGCAGCCCCGCGGTCTATAAAATGTCCGTCCGTCTATGACGTCCCTTTGCCTGCACTCAATGCAAAGCGTTCTCACCAGTCGCTGAGCCATAAACGCCAGAACCGACGAAGCCACAAGATACGGCTCAATGCCCATGTCAATCAGCCGAACCGCACCGCTGGCGGCATCATTGGTGTGAAGCGTGCTCAGCACCAAATGACCCGTCATCGCCGTCTGAATGGCTATCTCAGCCGTTTCCGGATCGCGCACCTCCCCGACCATCATTATGTCCGGATCGTGCCTTAGCATACTCCTGAGTGCCCTGGCAAACGTCAGCCCTATCTTTGGGTTGATCTGCGTCTGGGTTATTCCCCGAAGCTCATACTCGACAGGATCCTCTATCGTGATGATCTTCCGTTCCCTGGTGTTCAGCCTGCTCAGACAGGCATAGAGCGTCGTGCTCTTTCCGCTGCCCGTGGGGCCGGTCACGAACAAAATGCCATGCGGCCTGGCAATCAGGTCGGTCAACGCCTTCAAGTGCTCCGGAGAAAAGCCCAGCTGCGCCAGATCAAAGAGCATTGAGCGCGGGAGAATGCGAAGCACCACGTCCTCGCCGTGGATCGAAGGCACCACCGAGACGCGCAGGTCGTATTCGTCGTGTCCTATTCGCACCCTGGCGCGTCCGTCCTGGGGAAGCCGCCGCTCGACTATGTCAAGGCCGGACATGAGCTTTATGCGAGAAATTATCGCGGGATAAAGCAGCCTCACATTGCGTGGCATGTGCGTGTCATAGAGCACGCCGTCAATTCGGCGCCTGACACAGACTCCGTCGTCCATGGCCTCTAAATGTATGTCCGTCGCACCGTCGGTAATGGCATCCTGAAGCAACTGATTAACCAGTTTCACGACGGACGCGTCCTCGGCCATCCTGGCCAGATCCTGAGGCGCCTCAGCAGCCGGAGTCTCCTGAGCCGTAGCGATCGAGCCGGCGAGAATTCGCTCCACAGTCTCGGCCCCAACCCCGTAAAAACGCCTCAGCGCGCTCTGGATGTCGCGGCGCGACGCCAGAACCCTTTCAACATGAAGACCAAGATTGGCCTCGATATCCTCAACAGCGGCCATGTCAATCGGATTGGCCACAGCAATAGTCAGCGACTCGCCGGTTCTGCGCACTGGAGCAACCTGGTAATGGATCGCCAGCTTTGCCGGCAGGCTTGCGACCGCGTTCGCGCTAATATCCTCTTCTTCCATCCTCACAAGGCGCAGCCGGTAATGTTCCGCCATCGCCTCCAGGAAACGATCACTTTCGCCAAAGCCTCCGTCAAGCAGCACAGAAACAAGCGGCCGGCCGGCGCGGCGCGCGGTCTCGACAGCGCGTGAGAGCTCTTCCGGCGCAATCGCGCCCTTCTCGAGAAGCCTTTCCTCAAGGGTCTGCATGAAATACCGCCGGCGCCCGTGAAGGCTATTCGAGTTTTCCGATCATGTAGAATTGTTCCTCCGGGCGGTCATCCATGCGCCCGTCTATGATTTTTTCCACTCCGTCCAGAGTGTCGCCGATCTTTACGTACTCGCCCTTCTTCCCGACATACGATTCGGCCACAAACATGGGCTGGGTCATGAAGTTCGTCAGCTTGCGCGCTCTCTCGTAAAGGGTACGGTCTGCCTTCGAAAGCTCATCTATGCCTATCACAGCCACGATGCGGCGCAGTTCCTCGGCTTTGGTCAGTATGCGGAGCATCTCCTGAGCCAGATCGAAATGCCGCTGTCCAACGATCGCCGGATCCAGATTTGAACATGAGGAGGCAAGGGGGTCTATGGCCGGGTACAGACCCAACTGAGTCCTTTCTCGCGACAGCACCATCACCGCGTCGAGATAGCTGAAAATCGCCACAACCGCAGGGTCCGTTAAGTCGTCGGCCGGAACATATACGGCTTCGAAGGCTGAAATTGACCCCTTGATGCGCTCGTGAACGTCGCCCACTTCGGAACTGAGCGTGGGCTGATAACCGGTCTCTGACGGCGTCCGTCCCAGAAGAGTGGATATTTCAGCTCCTGCCTGCACGAACCTGAACACATTGTCAATGAAAAGCAAAACTTCCTTGCCAAGCGACTGCAGGTATTCTGCAAGCGTGATTCCCGTGAGGATAACGTTGAACCTGGCCCCTGGAGGTTCATCCATCTGACCGAACGCCATCATGATCTTGTCCAGAATGCCAACCTGCTCAAATTCGTAGTAGAGTTCGTTACCCTCCCTTATGCGCTCACCGACGCCGGTGAACACGCATGCGCCCTCATGTTCCTCCACAATGTTGTGAATGAGTTCCATGATGAGGACGGTCTTGCCGCATCCGGCGCCGCCAATGATCCCTGTCTTGCTGCCCCGGACAACCGGAAACAACAAGTCCACCATCTTTATTCCCGTCTCAAGAACGTCCGACTTGCTTTTCTTCACGCCCTCGGCGCTCACTGCAACTCTGGAAATATCCTTGTGAATAGGAGCCATCTGGCCGCCAGTGTCTATCGGCCCTTTCCCATCAATGGGATGTCCCATGACGTTTACTATCCTGCCGAACAACTCCTTGCCGACGGGAATTGTGAGCGGATGCCCAGCAGCGACAGCCACCGCGTTTCTCTGAAGATTCAGCGTGGAGGCAAGGGCCACACATCTGGCTATGTTGCCTTCCAGATGTTCCGCAACAAGCAGAGTAACATCTCTTCTATCGAATGTCCTGGTGACCACCGTCTCGTGGAGGTCGGGCATTTCCTCCACCTTCTCAAATTTCACGTCCACCACCGGCCCCTGAACTGCCACCACTTTGCCCTTGCGCTCACGAGAAACCTCTGTTGCCGCTCCGGTCATTTTGCCCTCCCTCCCAGGCCGTTACGCCGCCGCTTTCTCAGCCCGGCGCCGTCTCTTTTTTTGACTCCCCTTGGCAGAGAAACTTTCGCGCATGCCCTTGTCTATTTTCTCATGGGCAGCTTTGAAACACAGATGCTTGACTTTCTTCAGCTCTTTCTCCAGCTTCTGGAAACTACCTTCAAGATGCAATGCCCTCGCCGAAAACTCAGCCAG
>CALETX010000189.1 GCA_937920455.1 uncultured bacterium | reverse complement strand
GCGCCATGGAGGTTTCGTGCAGTGATGTCATTCCTGTTTTGGCGCTGTGACCGGCGCTTTGAGACGCAGCACTGATTCATGTGCGCCGGGCGTCAGCTCGTGCTCGGCGGGCGGATACGGAGAAACTTCCTCCAGCAGAGTCCGGATTTCCTGCTGTGTCATAGCTCTTGGTGTTGTGAGGCGTTTATCGGTTCCTGCCGCGGCTCCCAGGCGGAGGGAAGAGACTGCTCCCGTATTCAAATCGAGGACCATTCCAGGCTGGTCAATGACGGTCTCAATCTGAGGGATGGTTCCTTCTGTCTCGGCCAGAGCAACGAAAACTTTTTCATTTTCGCTCAGCTCAAGCACATAAACTGAATCGCCGGCAGTGGCGGAACGGATTGCCACATCGCATCCGCGTACGCCGATGGTTGCCATTCCGGTCTTCACGGAGACGCGGTCGGGATTCAGTTTTGTAATGAGGCCGGTTATGAAGCGGCATAATCCCTTGACTATCCTTGCTGCGAAGACGGAATCGGAAGCGGGGTTCTGGGAACAGACGTACTGGTCCAGGACGAGGGCAGACATTTCGCCCTGCTCGATTATGGTTCCATCGTCGAGCATGATCCTGATCCGGGCGCCTTTTTGTGTCTCGATTTTGTCATTTAGAAAGACACGGCTTTCGGCTGAGAGGGTTCTGCTCTTTCCGTCGGCTCCGAATGCCAGGGCCTGTCCCACGAGAATGGCGATTTTACCAATGCCTTGCTGGTCTGCGGGGGGGGATGCAGGGCTGGTGGTGGCCAGTGTTTCTGGCTCAGCAACCGTCTGACGGGGCGATGCTGGCTGTGGTTTTGGGGATGTGGGAGGTGCGGGTGGCTGTAAGTCCATGACGGTCTGGGCGATGCGCGGCGCATCTGGAACCGCGGCTGGTCGGGGTGGGGGTGGTTCAGGGACAGGGGATCGAATCAGGAGAACCGTGAGGGCGACACCGGCGATGACAAGGACCACGACAGTTGCAGCCAGGACAGGGAGAAGATTTCTCGAGTTCATAGAAGTTTTCCTTCGCGTGTTTGCCATTGTTAGTGTATCAAATATCTGCGAAATGTGTCACTGTTTTTTGCGCTGGAGGGATTGCGATGGGCAACACATTCGGAACCCTGTTCAGGCTCACATCATTTGGGGAGTCGCACGGAGCGGGGATCGGGGCTGTTGTTGACGGCTGTCCGGCGGGGCTGGAGCTTTCGGAGGCGGACATTCAGCCGCAGCTTGCCCGGCGGAGGCCTGGGCAGTCCGCGCTGACGACGGCAAGATCCGAAGCTGATGCGGTCCGGATCCTTTCCGGAGTTGACAGCGGCAGGACGCTTGGTTCTCCCATAGCGCTGCTGGTTGAGAATGCGGACGCGCGGCCGTCTGAGTATATGGATATGCAGTCGGCTCCTCGGCCATCACACGCTGATTATACCTACAAGGTGAAGTACGGTGTTGTTGCTTCAAGCGGGGGCGGGAGGGCCAGTGCGCGGGAAACTGTTGCGAGGGTTGCCGGCGGAGCCGTAGCTGAAAAGTTGCTTCGCGTCAGATATGGGGTTGACATAACCGCATGGGTGAGCGCTGTCGAGGATGTGCAGGCGCCGGACCTGACGGAGGCGGGAGTAACACGGCGGATGGTTGACGAAACGCCGGTGAGGTGCCCCCATGCCGATAGCGCTGAGCGAATGATTCAGGCCATTGAGCGGGCGCGGGTGGAAGGGGACTCTGTGGGAGGAGTGATAACATGTGTGTGTCGGAATGTGCCTGCTGGTTGGGGCGAACCGGTATTCGACAAGCTGACGGCGTTGCTGGCGCATGGGATGATGTCACTGCCGGCCGCGCGTGGGGTTGATTTCGGTTCAGGTTTTGCTGCAGCGAAGATGCGGGGATCGGCGCACAACGACCTGTTTGTGTCGAAGGCAGGCCGACTGGGCACCGCAACGAACAGGAGTGGGGGAATTCAGGGCGGCATATCGAACGGAGAGCCGATTGTTTTTCGTGTTGCATTCAAGCCTGTCGCAACCATACGGAAGGCTCAGAAATCCGCCGACTATGATGGGCAAACGGTTGTGATCGAGCGCTCGGTCGGCCGTCACGACCCCTGCGTGGTGCCGCGCGCTGTGCCGGTTGTGGAGGCTATGGCGGCGCTTGTTCTGGCGGACGCTGCGCTGATGGCGGAAGCTTATGGATCGGGTGGGTGATTTTGTCGTTACTGTGCGGGATGCGCGCACGAGGGCGCGGCGCGGAGTGTTGTGGACTGCGCATGGCCCGGTTGAGACGCCTGTTTTCATGCCCGTCGGAACGCAGGGAACCGTCAAATGCATGAGTCCGGCGGAACTGAGGGTGCTGGGGGCGGAGATTTTGCTGGCGAATGCCTATCACCTCTACATCAGACCCGGTCTTGAAGCGATTCTGGCCTGCGGTGGCTTACATCGGTTTATGGGGTGGGGCAGGGCGATACTGACCGACAGCGGCGGTTATCAGGTATTCAGCCTTGCGGAGCGGAGGAAGGTGCACGATGAGGGCGTTGAGTTCAGTTCGCACGTGGACGGGACCAGGATTTTTTTCACTCCGGAGCTGGTTATGGAGATTCAGCGGACTCTGGGGTCTGACATAGCGATGGTTTTTGACGAGTGTCCGCCTTATCCATGTCCCAGAGAAAGCGCTTGTCAAGCGGTGGAGCGCACAATAGCATGGGCAGCTTCATGTGCAGAACAGCCGAGGGCTGAAGGGCAGATGGTTTTCGGCATTATTCAGGGCGGGGAGTATGGCGATTTGCGGGAGAGATGCGCGAGGGAAATTGTCGCGATCGGTTTTGACGGTTATGCCATCGGCGGAGTGAGCGTTGGAGAGCCTGAGGAAGTGCTGCTCAAGGCGGTTCGCGAGTCGTCAGCTCTGCTGCCTGAAGAGAGACCACGTTATCTGATGGGAGTGGGGGATGCTTTTCAAATGGCAGAGGCAGTGGCGGCGGGAGTGGACATGTTCGACTGCGTGATGCCCACGCGGCACGCGCGTAACGGATCGGCATTTTGCTCGGACGGATCGGCGTTCCCGGTGAAGGCTGGGGCGTATAGAACAGACACGCGGCCATTAGAAGAT
>CALETX010000188.1 GCA_937920455.1 uncultured bacterium | reverse complement strand
TAAAGATAGAGGGCGACGAGACCGGTGCTGCGACAGGCGACAAGGCAGGGGCTGTTGTCATCGAATCGCCTATGCCGGCTTGGGCGGCGTTGTGGGTCCATAGATCACAGAATCTGGTCATAGCTGGGTTGACCTTCCGTGGAGTGGGGGAAGGAATCCGCATTGAAAAAGTCCGTGGCGCGCGCATCGAGCGTTGCACATTTGACGGTCTTTCAAAGGCTGTGAGCATTGCCGAATCAGAGAACGTGCGGCTGGAAAGCTCGGTCATCGCTCGTGGAATCATGGGTGTTGTGGTCAGAAATACTTCGAGGGTTCGTCTGGCTCACCTGACTGTCGCGTCGTGCAGCGCTGGTGGTGTGCTTATCGTGTGCTCGGCGAACGGGTTGATACGGAACTCAATTTTCGTGGACAATGCCACGGCAATGCTGGCGGACACAGCGTCGGCGCCGACGTGGAGCAGCGACCATAACACCATATGCGGAACCGTTGGAAGCTGGGGGCTGGTGCCGTTGTGCAGAATCATCTACGAATGGAATGCCGCATCGGACCAGGAACGCCACAGCAATTTTGTTCCTCCCGCCTTTGCGGATCCGGACTCTTACGACCTGCATATTGATCCGAAAGTCAGTTGGGGAGGCGGTTTGCCTGGGATGGATTCTGGTATTGCGTTGGAGCCGGGGGTGGAACGCGACAGGGATGGCCGACCGTTCCGTGTTAGGAATGGCCACGTGAGCACGGGCGCGTATGACTATCCCGATCCGGTTGAGGATGGGGGATGGCGCAGGATCGGCGTGGTTATGCCTACTGAGGGGGCAAGACAAAGCGCCGCCGTATATGCGAAGGACGGCAATCTGGTGCGCACTCTTCTGGCAGACGCGTGCGGAGTCAGAGAACTGTGGTGGGATGGACGGGACGACACCGGCCAGCCTCTCCCTGACGGTGAGTATGATGTCCGGCTCGCTGTGCATGATATGAGATTGCTCGACGACGGAGCCTTGGGCGACAACGGCAATCCGATGGGGACATTTAACTGCGACAATCCCCAGCGGGTGGTCGTATATCCGGACGGCACGTTTGCGATTTCAACCACATACGATGAGGCGGGCATTCCCGTGCGGTTCTTCGCGGCCACGGGCCAGCCTCTTAGCGGCTCGGCTCTTTCCGGCGCACACGTCTGGGCCATGGCTCTTGAGGGAAGCGGCGACCACATCATAGCAGGAGTGAATCGCCAGTTGTGGCGCATTGTTCCGCCTGGTGAGCGGACCAAAATGCCAAATGGCGCGCCGGCTTATGAAATTATGGGTGACGGCGATGCGCTTGCGAAAACGGCTGACGGTAAACGAGAGCTTTTGTTCGGCGGGGTGGCGGTTCATGGCGGAAGGGTTTTTGTGAGCGTTCCGCTTGCGGCCGGGTCGGTCGTGAGAGTGATTAACCTTGCTGACGGGATGAAAGTGGCGGACTGGCCGGTTCCGGACGCGGGTGACGTGGAATCCGACGAGCAGGGTAGGATCTGGGTGGTCAGCAGGGAGAACGTTGTCGTGTTGGATGAGGACGGCCGCGTGGTTCAAACGCTCAGGACCGGCCTCAGGCCTGCATATTTGGCGGTTGGGAAAGAGGAAGTTGCGGTTATTGACTCTGAGCATGGCAAAATTGGGTTTATAGACGTCAAGGATTTCAAGGTGGGGCGGACGATGGGCAGGGATCGTTCGATGGGCGTTTGGTTGGCGCCCTCCGGCGATCTCTTCAAGAACCTGCGCGATGCGGCGTGGCTGCCGGACGGCCAGTTGCTCGTATGCGAGTCTGGAAGGATCAGGGCCATATTCCCGGGAGACACGCGGGAGGGCATGATTCTCCACAGCAACTTCATGGACGCGCCGGTTCCTCACCCAAAAAATCCGGAGATTGTTTACTGTTACTCTGCAAACATATTCGGCCTGGATCATAAGACCGGAGCATGGAGTCAGTTGCGGGAAAGTCCTCATTTGGTGTCGGAGAAGCTTTCGCTGGGCATGTGTGTTACGGCTGGGATAGTGGATGGAAGGCCGCATCTCCTTGTCAATTGCAACGATCTTTACGAGCCGACTGAAGAGGAAAAAAAGAACAACAGTTATGCGCCGCGCCGTTACGCCTTCCTTGACATCAGCGATCCGCTTGCTCCGAAGTTTGCCGGCTGTTTAAGGTGTCTGCATCCCTTCATCTACACCGACGTGCGATTCGACATGGACGGCAATCTTTGCTGGCCCGAACAGGGCGGCAAGATGCGGATCGTGGTGAACAAGTTTCTGGGACGGGACGAAAAAGGCTTCCTGCGTTATACTGAGTTGGGGGCTTATGGAAAGCCGTCTTCCCCCCTGGAGTACCGCGGCATTTCTGAGAAGGATGAATCGCCCCGGGCCATGTTTCACAAGGGTGGCCTTGCGTTCGATCCTCGCAACAACGACGCCTATCTCCTGGCTTGCACTCCACTGTGGAACAAGATGGTTCCGGCCTGGGGGGCGAGCGGAACCGGCGTTGGGAAAATGAGTGCGGCTGGGCGGCCAATGTGGTTCACCATAAGCTCAGGGGGGAATTGCACATCCATTTCTTCGGTTTTTGACGGGAGAGAACTATGGATAATGGCCGCGAAAGATTTCGGAGGCCAGGTGGACGTGTATTCGAGCGATGGATTGCGACTCACAACCGGCAATTGGGGCTGGGGGATGAACTGGACATCAGGGTTTGTGGACATGCGCGAGGGTTTGCAGGCATATCTGAGACCTGACGGCAAACCAGGTGCCCACGTGGAGGACGATAACATCGGCAGGTTTGGACGGTACCGACTTGATGGGGCAGCGACGCTGAAGAGAGTAGTCAAGCCTATCAAGTGGAGCGGCGGTGCGCTGGTGGCCGCCAGCCAGACGCCGACTCCTCACGAGGTGGCCGGCAGAGCGATCCGGCGATTCATCCGACTTCCACGGATTAACGAACTACCGGTTGACGGGGACTGGTCGAAATGGGAGGCGGCAGGAGCATCGCCGCAGATTGTGAGCCTGCCGGTTGTGGGCTGGGGGAGGGTGATCCCGGAGAACCTGCTTCAGAGTTTCGCTGCGGGCGCTTCGATAGGCGCGCTGGCCCATGATGGAAGAAATATGTATGTATATTTTCTCAGCACGGATGACACTCCACATTTCTATTCGCCGGGCGACGGCGCGAACATGTGGGAGTACGACGGCATCGAGCTTTGGGTGGAGGAGGAGCAATTCGGGCTTGGCTTCAACAATGAGGGCCAGCCGAGACTTTTCAAGTACCGTTTTCACAGCCGCGAAGGCAAACAATATTCGGCCAACTATCCCCTTCCCAAAGAGAACATTTGGGGGATAAAGCTGGAAAGTGTGCAGACGCATCCGCTGGGAAGGCTGCTCTCGGGTGCGGTTGGGCGTTCGCTGGACGGACGCCAGGGATACGCCTTGATGGCGAAGATTCCGTTGGAGGAGATAAAGCTTGTCGGTGGAATAGG
>CALETX010000187.1 GCA_937920455.1 uncultured bacterium | reverse complement strand
TGGGCCGTCAAGACCACGTATTATGTGACCATTCAGTGTCCATCCCTTAACACCGCCCACGTCCTCGGAAAGTCCACCCTGTCCACGGCAGTCGAGGGCTGCAACAGTAAAGCCCATGGCCACGTACGAAAGTTTATCGCTCCAATCGCCTGAACTGCCGGAATAGCCATGAAACATAAGGAGCGCAGGCCCCCTGCGGGAATTATTGCGTGGCTTGAGAAGCTTGGCGTGTATCCTTGCTCCGCCTACTCCTGTGAAGAACATGTCGTAGCATCTGGCAAAGGGTGCTTCAAAGTCGGCCGGTTTAAGCTCGACCTTTGGGTCTATCTTGAGCATCTCGTCAATTCCTTTATTCCAGAACGCATCGAAGTCAGCAGGTTTGGGGTTGCGACCTTTGTAAACGCGTAACTTGCTCAACGGCATGTCGAAAAGAAGCGGCATGGTGTGTTTCTCCTTTGCTTTGCTCCTGCACAGCGATGAAGACACTGCGCTACCACACTCAGGCGGCTGTGTTTGTGGCTGATGAAGACCACAAAGTCAAGAGATGATTTATGCCAGGACTTTCCACGACTGCGTCGTTTTCAGATTTGATGTGCTCTGAAGTGAGTTCAGAAGAAAAGCCCCATTGGCCTCCTCATCACCCATTGCCTCCAAACTCGTAATCCTCACCCTCTCGTCGCTTTTCTTCCCACTCCTCAAATACAAAAAACGCCTCCTGATCCGAAGTATTTGTGATGCACCATAAAACCAATCTGCTCAGGTAGGCTCGCCGGGCGCTTCATATTCCCCTGTCCGCCCATTGCGATAAGCACGCAGCAGCCTCAGTTGCGTCAGCGTCAGATGTCTTGCAAAGTCCGCAATCGCACGTGTGCCACGCGTTCCTGACAACGTCTCTAAAGCACAGATCGTTAGCATACAGGCCAGTAAACTCAGCCACATATCTCGAGTGCCGTCCCACAAGATGCGCGTTTCCGGGATAATGCCGCTGGCAAATCAACTCGTCCCACCGCGCTTTCTCTTCAGGCCAGGGATGGCCGAGCTATATAATGGCTTGCCGGGCGTAGAGGAGTCGGGTTACAGTCACGGCGTTTCTGCGCCGAAGCGCGGATAGGAGGATTCGGATGAGGGAATCGTTCAAAGTTGTTCTGACGGAAAAGGAAATGCCGAGGGAATGGTACAACATTCAGGCGGACCTTCCGCATCCCGTGCCACCGCCGATTGCAAAAGACGGAAAGCCTGTTACGCCCGAGATGCTTGCTCCGGTTTTCCCGATGAATCTCATTGAACAGGAGGTCAGCACCAAGAGATGGATTCGCATCCCTGAGGCCGTTCTTGAGATATTGGCGATTTGGCGTCCAACGCCGTTGTACAGAGCCAGACGTCTGGAGGCAGCTTTAAAAACGCCGGCCAAGATTTTCTATAAGAACGAAGGATTTTCACCGCCAGGCAGTCACAAACCCAACACGGCGGTGGCGCAGGCATACTATAACAGGCAATTTGGAATTAAGCGGCTTACGACCGAGACGGGCGCGGGTCAGTGGGGTAGCGCTCTTGCAATGGCGTGCAAATTGATCGGTCTGGAATGCAAAGTATATATGGTTCGTATCAGCTTTGAACAGAAGCCGTTCAGAAAAATGATGATGAGGGCGTGGGGTGCGGAGTGCGTGGCAAGCCCGACGTCAACTACCGAGGCTGGCCGGGCAGTTCTGGCTCAGGATCCGAACACTCCAGGCAGCCTGGCCATAGCAATCAGCGAGGCAATAGAAGACGCGGTTACCTCGAAGGACACCCGATATTCGCTAGGCAGCGTGCTCAATCACGTTCTGCTGCATCAGACAATTATCGGACTGGAGACTCAGAAGCAGTTCAAGAAGCTTGGAACTTATCCGGATATCGTGATCGGTTGCGTCGGTGGCGGATCGAATTTCGCTGGCATGGCGTTTCCATTCCTGTACGACAAGATTAATGGGAAAAATCTGCGGGTGGTGGCTGTGGAGCCGGCAGGATGTCCAACTCTCACCCGCGGACCGTTTGCATACGATTCGGGCGACGTGGCAATGATGACCCCTCTCCTGCCAATGCACACTTTGGGACACACCTTTGTTCCGGCCCCGATACATGCCGGAGGTCTCCGATATCACGGCATGGCGCCGCTTGTCAGTCATGTGTTGAGGGAAGGACTTATCGAGGCGGTTGCAATACCTCAACTTGAATGCTTCAGAGCTGGCGTCCTTTTCGCCCAGACCGAAGGATTCATTCCTGCTCCGGAGACTTCCCATGCCATAGCCATGACTATCCGCGAGGCCGAGCGAGCTCGCGAAGAGGGCAAGGAAAAAGTCATAGTCATGAACTGGTCTGGCCATGGTCTGATGGACCTCAGTGGGTATGATGCCTTCCTCGATGGCAAGCTTTCGGACTGCCTTCTCAGCGATGAAGATTTGGCCAGATCGCTGAAATCAATGGAAGGGCTTCCGAAGCCGCCGAATCTTGGATGAAATCGAACATATTCTGATCTCCAGTTGGCGCGATTCGGTCAGCAGCATGTTGTAATAGCGCATAGCAGATCAGCGTCTGGCTTGGCGGCTGGCGGTTGCTGGATCAGACAATTCTTCAAAACTGCAACAGCACCCAGTTCTGAGGCGGAGGATCAAAACTCAGCCATTGTGTTCTGATATCCGGCGGGTTGAAGATTGCGGCTTTTCTGTCGAACACGAGCAGATGATCGGGATCACGCACGTAGCCGCCAGAACCCACGACTTTTCTAGCCAGAATAGTGCCTTCCAGCGTTTCGATGCGGATACGCGTCAAAGCGATGGGGGCAAAACCAGTGACCGTAATCTTTGCAAATTCTGGGGCGTCCTCTATGGGCACTGAGGTGACGAATTCTTCTCCCTGGCCGTTCTGCGTAACTGCGCCTTCGTAAATACATTTCAGCGATTTGGGATCTGATCCAGTCTCTATCTTTACGATGTGCCTGCACAAATCCATTGCGAAGCCGTCCACGTGCAGGCTGGCGCGCGCAAATGGCCACGTTTCTGGGGAAGGATTGTCGCGAAAGCGTCGTATACTGGCGGCCAATGAGCGTGTGCTTTCGGCCAGCGCTGCCATATTAGAAACCATGGCGCGTGGTTTTATTCCTGATGCGTAGCGGCGTTCGATTTCGCTTGCTGCTGCAGGGAGGCTTGCAGCTACGGATCCGGCTTCCGAAAGCGCATCTACGGCCTGATCCAGGATTGGCGATTTGTTAACCTTTCTCTGGAGCATGCGCCTTCCGACAAGGGCAGCGGTTTCACGTGCCCAGTCACATGAAGCACTGACGAAATGGCTCGCCAGAAACGTCCTTGCAACCTCCAGCGCCTCGTGTTTGATCTCAAGAGCGTCGTAGTCTCTCAGCAAATTTCGCAGTTTTCGTCTGAGTATCGCATTGTTTGGCCATGACCAGAACCGCGGACAGTAAGAGGATCCGCCTCTTGCCTGGTTCGGGAGAATCTCTGAGGTCTCCCATATGGAAGCGACCGCCCGGGCCTGTTCTGATGGACATTCGAGTATTATTTTGGCGCAGAGTCGGGAATCAGGATACTCGCCTGTCCAGAGGATTTGAGAGACAAGAGCGCGGGGAATATGCCACAGTTCCTGAACTGCGCTGCTGCCTTCCCACTGAACAACAAGGACACCCTGCATGTCGTATCCCGCCGCGTACCGGAGCATGCTGTGGACGTGATCAGGATCCGGGCAGCAGCACAGTATGAACGGGTGTCCCCGTGAAGCCAGCTCGGCTACAGAGTCTATTCGGAGCCAGTCGCGGAAGTTATACATGGGATATTCTTCTATGTGCTGATAATGCCATATGTTCATTCCGATGTCGCGTGGTATGACGTCCAGCGCTCCAAGGTGATAGAAGAGCATATCCTCCCACATCCACATTTGTTTGCCGTGTGATGCAAACTCATTGCGCAGGAAAAGGATCCAATCAGCAAACACACGCCCTGCGCCACCGTTTCTGTCGAGCATCGCTCTTGTAAGAGGGTGTGAGCCGATCGTCCAGCATTCATCAAGTCCCGCCATGATAAATGGAGCGTCAGTGGCTTTGCATATGTCCGAAATCATCCGAGCGACAAAATCTCTGCTTTCAGGAAGGAGCGGGCAAATATCGTTCTTCCAGTTTTGCCTGGAATTGCGAGCACCATGCAGAGTTTCGGCGAGGTGCGCGAAGCGTGGATGACGGAGGATCTTCTCCATATGTCCGAGGAGATTCAGACTTGGCACAACGCGTACGCCAAGATGCGCTGCAGAATCCTGGATGCGGCGGTAATCTTCCATCGAAAGACCGTCAGCATCTGCGGCTTCTCCAAACGCAGGAAGTTTTATGGAGTTTTCAAGATAGAGTTGAACTTCGTTGTAGTGGAAGCGTGCTTGCTGGCGAATAATGCGCATAACCTCTGACGCGCTTTCCGGCTGGCGCGCCAGGTCCATCTGAAATGCCCGACGCTTCAATAGCGGCCGGTCGGATATGTCCATTTCAGGCAATGGATCTTTGGATGTGCTCAGTTGCCAAAGCGATTGGAGACCGGAAAAGAAGCCTTCTCGATCCGCACCCTGCATGCGCAGGCCTGATTTTCGGATTCTCATTGAGTAACCCAGGGAAGCCAAATCCTGGGAACAGATTGGCGGGGCATCGCTGCTTGTCGCAACCTGGAACTCGGCAGGCGCCGGATGTTCCACAAAAGTCACATTCCATCCGGCCGCTTTTGCGAAGTTGCGGGCCAGCCCGACACAAGATGGTGGCGCCAAGATGCGCCGCCCAAGATCAGATGGGATCAAATACCCTGTTCCAACTGCTGTTGCATACGCAGGCCGGGGGAAAATCGGCGGAAACACATTGGAGTCAGATGTCATGGCCTTGTCTCTCCTGCGCCGGTCACCTCAGATTTGACTCCCAGATCATTTTCGGAGCGTCCGTATATATGCTGCCGGGATTGTCCTTTACGACAACCCCTTCGCTGTGGCCTCCGAGATCTCTAACAAGTTCGCTCAGAGATCCAATGTGCAGGGTATTATCTTTGATAACGCAGTTTTTCAGAGCGCTGATGACTATGCCATATTCAGGCGAAAGCAAACCTCCGCCATCGTCGGTGCCTACGCACATGGTATTTCCTACGCATGTCAGACCGTGGGTTTCTTCGAAGATGAGGTGTGCGCTAAGGTTCTTGTCTGGCGTCCATTCGGGCTTGCCACTTCGATATATTACGTTCCCGGATATGGAGATTGTAAAAGACGGACTACTGGCATCGCGGCCTTTCGTCCATATGGCGGGGCCGCCTGAACGATCAATATAGTTGCCTGTTATGTTATAGTGACATGCGCCAATCAGCCTGACGCCGCCTCCCCGGTTCCATTCGATTCTGTTTCCAGTTATGGTTACGGAGGCGTTGGGCTTTTCAGCGCAGTAGCCTGCGCCGCCGTTTCCTGAGAGCCAGTTATCGAGAATGAACCCGTCCCATCCGCCGATGTGTATGCCGTGGCCGGCATTGAAGCAAATCATGCACGACCGAATGCTGAAGCACCAGATGGGATCGAGATTTACGCCGTTGCCGGTGAATCCGCTCACCCTGCATCGTTCTATTCTGGGCGAATCTTCCTCTTTCTTGCCCTCAAGAGGTCCTGCATGAATGCCATGGATGCCGGCGCCGATTCGTCCTCCCTCAAGTGAGAGGCCGTTGATTGTGGCGCCTACCGCTCCCGTAATGTCCAGCAGGCATGGCGCCTTCGGATCAGACAATTTGAGAACGGCACCGCCGCCTTCTCTGTAACCCCAAGTTGCGTTGCCAGCAAGGCCGGTGTGAGGAGGCATTTTTATCCGGCCACAGAGGTAAGTGCCGTCCTGCACCATTACAGTTCCTCGGCATTCGGCAGCGGCGTCGAGGGCCTTCTGAAAAGCTGCTGTGTCGTCAGAAGAGCCGTCGCCTTTGGCCCCGAATTTCTTGACATCTAGCTTGTTTTCTCCTGGCATGGTTTTTCTCCCAGTTGGATGTAAACGCCGGAAAGTTGAGCACGGTGCGTTCTGGTTTGCAAGGTTATACTGGATAGGCATTGTTCCGTGTGGAGTTCTTGAGTGGCCTTTTGCGTGCGTAGCAAACTGCGTCGGGGGAGTCTCGGATTAATACTGGTGCTAATCGCTTGACCCGACACGCTGCGGATACCAGACTGAGCTTGTGATGCGCCTGGAGAAAGCCATAGTTGAAAGTAACAGAGCCCTCTCCACCGGCTGTATGCTTATGGCAATGCGTTGTTCGCGGATAGCCAGATCGGTGCGACCTGGGCAGTTCGTGCATATTCTTGTGCCGGATCTTGAATCCGCAGTCCTCAGACGCCCGGTCAGCGTTTTTTCCGCCAGGGGACAGCGAATATGGATCAT
>CALETX010000186.1 GCA_937920455.1 uncultured bacterium | reverse complement strand
TACTCAAGGTAGAAACACAGAGAGCTACTTTCTGACGGATCTGGCCGACGTAGATGAAATCGGCATTATGTTGAGATATCAACCCAATGTTGCAAATCAGATATATGGTCTGGATGATTTCCAGTTGCTGGACGAGCCGGTGCCGGAACCGGGCACATATGCCATGGCGGGGACCGTTTTCCTTGCGGCAGGCATAGTCTTTCGCTCGCGTTTGCGAGACGCGTGGCGCACGGTGCGCAAAAGATTTGTCTTCTGACGCCGCTTCAGGTTTTTAGGGTGTCTGGTCTGATTGGGACGGCCCGTATTCTATAGTCGCTTTGCTTCTGAGGTCTTCAAGCCACTCTCTCAAAACTTGGTCCTTCTTTTGAGCCTTTAGGGCTTCGGCAATCTTTTGCCGTGGCACAGGGCCCGCTTCCGTATGTTCGGTGACCTGGATGATGTGAAAGCCATAGGATGTCTCCACGATGGGGCCGATCTCATCAACTTTTTGTGCAAACGCTGCGTCAGCGAAAGGTTTGACCATCCGTTCCCGACTGAAAGCTCCCAGATCTCCGCCTCTTTGTCGGCTTGGGCAATCCGAATACTGTGCGGCCATTTCAGCAAAATCTGCTCCGTCCAGCAGTTTCTGCCGTATTTCCTCAGCTTTCTTTTTCTTTTCCGCCCGTTTGGCATCATCATCCTCAGCTGCGGTGGCAATGAGTATATGCCTGGCCCGCACAGTTTCCGGCATGGTGGCCATATCGCCTTGGGTTGCAATGAAGTTGTCTATTTCCTGGTCAGAGACATCTGCTGTGTGTGCGGAGACCTGGTCGAACAGTTTGCGGACTCGGATGCCGAGTCGAAGCTGCTCGCGCATTTCATCTTCTCCGATTGGACTGTTTTTCAAAACTTCTTCAATGGTAACGCCTGGAGGCAGTTTGCTTGCAATATCCTGAAGTGCTTTTTCTTCTTCCTCTTTGGAGGCTTCGATCTTTCTGCGATCGGCCTCCTCTCGGACAAGTGTCCGATAGACAAACTGTTCCATCACTTCTTTGCGGGCTGCTGCAAAGGCGTTTTCCTGCTGGTCTGACGGGATCTGATTGAGCATGGATGCAAGCCGATAGCTCACCTCGGCGTCGGCTTCGCCTCGAGTGAGCGATTCTCCATTTACGGTCACCAGAACGTCGTCGGGCGAACCTGCTGAAGCCCTTCCCCCTATCGGCGAAGGCATTGGGCTTGCAATGACCGGTTTCTGTTTTTGAGGCTGTTTTTCAGATGATGCCTGCCGGCTGCAAGCCGCAACGCAGATGACCAGTAGAACAGACCATGATGTTTTTTTCATTATTATCCCCCCAATCCCGGGGGGCTCGACAATGGGCCTGACCCGAGAAGCTGAAGACACGCATATCGGTTTTCAGGAGGCATGTCCAGATGATAATCCATGAAACGCTTGATAATTGCAGATGCCTCATAAATGTGTTTTGAGGTGGCGGTCGTCGTATGGTCTTTTGGCCGTTCGCTTCTTAGCCAGTCGCGGAGCAAGGCGAGTGAGGCTTCGGAGATAGGCATGGAATCGTCGGAAGGAGCTTTCGCGCAATTTGGGCAGACTACACCGCCGTTTCGTGGTGAGAAAAACAGGCGCAGGCCTGCCGGGATATGGGTTGAGCCGCACACGCAGCATGAATCGAAGCGTGGGCGAAAACCCGCTGAGGAGATGGCCTGGAGCTCGAACCATAGTGTAAGGCTCATGTCGGCGGGGCGGGTTGCGGCGAAGTCCATGGCCGACTCCGCGAGTCTAAAAAGCGCCGGCTGACCATGTGACTCGACGGCAAGGCGATCCAGCAGCCAGCATGCGTAGGACAGCCAAACAGCACTTTGCCAGCATGATCGGAAACCGTTGCGGACCTTTAGAGCAGCGCATTCGCCTGCCACGTGAAGGCCGAAACGTTCACGTTTGTAATAAAGCAGCTCGCAGGTATAGCCGAGATCATACTGGCCTATGAAGGCGCTGCGGTAACGACATGCGCCCTTCAGAAGGGTGACGATTCTGCCTTTTTCACGCGTAAGCCATGACACAATGTGTGACGTCTTGGAGTAAGGGATTATGCGCAGAGGTATGGCTGTTTGGACACACGTAAGATTCATTTCCTGTTTGTTCCGCCGCTATAAACCTTCAAAACGCCGGTTTTGACGGCGTTGCTGAGCCATCTAAGTTCGCGGCGGCGCATGAGTCGGCGTCCTTCCGGCAGTGAATCACGGCCGCCGGCAAGGTGATCCAGCGCATGGGCAAGATAGAGCGCCACTTCCCTGATTGCGCCGTTTCTGGTCTTACCACCAGCTTCGATGGCTCGTTCAGCGTTTATTATTATATCGGCTGAGATTTCGCCGGGTGTCTCGCCGGGCACCTGTCTGTAAGGGAAACAGAGGACGTCGGTGGCGTTTTCGTGGGTATCGGCATCGGTCTGCAGGCGTTTCATGCCTTTGTTATCTACCAGAACTATGGTCAGGGAGGGCGGGATCCTACCCGCAAGTTGTCGCATTCGTGAAAGAAAAAAACAGAGATTCTTCATCTCCTTGGCAGGAATACGGAGGCATTTTTGGCGGTTCAGGACACTGATACTAATGCACATGGTGATCGTGATATTGCCATTGACGTGGGTGTTGCGCAAGGTCTTGCGTGCGTGGGCCGTTTCTGATTAGCCTTGAACCATGAAAGGCGAAGCTCATTTGATAGTAGGAGAAGAAGATTATCTGGTCGAAAGCAAGGCGAAAGAAATCGTTTCCAGGCTTCTTGGTCAGGCAGATCCTTTTTTTGCGCTGGAGACCGTGGATGGGAGGGCATACGGCCAGGACGAGGCTTGCCAGGCGGTGCGCAAATGCATTGAGGCGTTGGGAACTGTGGGTTTCTTTGAAGGGCGCAAGGTGGTCTGGTTTCGCAATGTGTGTTTTCTGGCCGACAGTCCGCTTACGCGCGCGGCCGCTGTTCAGGATGCTCTTACGCTATTGGCTGAGAGGGTGAGAAAGGGTCTGCCATCTGACGTTAATCTGGTTGTGACGGCTCCTGCTGCTGACGGACGTTCCTCTTTTTTCAGGACTTTTTCGCAACACGGAAATTTGCACGATCTGCGATCCCCAGATGTCCCATGGACAGCGGCAAAGGAGCGGGCAGCACGCGTGGCTGCCATAGCAAAGCAGCACGGGCTTGAGATGTCGGAAGAGGCGTTGCATGTGTTTCTGGAGCGGGTGGGGGACGATTTGATGACTGTTGCTGCCGAGCTTGAGAAACTTGCTCTTGGCATAGCTCCGTCAAAACAGCCTGGTGCGGAAGATGTGAAGCGGTATGTCACAGGGTCGCCGGCGGCGCTTATCTGGGATTTAGGGGATGCGATTGGTTCGCGAGCTCTCTCGAAAGCCTTCTCAATTCTTGACACCCTGCTTTCTCACAAGGAATCGCCAATAGGGATCGTGGTGGTTCTTCAGAATCAGATACGTGAATGGCTGGTTTACCGCGAGGCGCTTGACAACGGATGGCTGCATGGCGAGGGGGAGGGCGGCGGAAGACCCATGTGGCGATGGGGGGATTTACCGGAGCGAGTTGCCGGCATTTTCCGGTCAACCTTGAAGAAGGATCCGCGTGATGCCAAGCCGTTCCGAGTGTCGAGGCTCGCGCAGCAGGCTTCGAATTTTTCGATTGAGGAACTTCGTCGGATGCATACTGAACTTGCGCGGGCGCACGAGGATCTCGTTTTCAGCAGGCTTCCGCCAGACTTCATTTTGGAGATGGCGCTTTTGAGGATGATTTCTTGACAAAACAGCGGCTTGGAATAAAGTCCGGCGCATCCAATGGGTTGCCAACACGCCAACGTAGCTCAGTCGGCAGAGCAGCGCATTCGTAATGCGCAGGTCGTCGGTTCGACCCCGACCGTTGGCTCCATTCCGCGAGAGGCTGAATGATCGTTCGGCGTTCGCTTCGGGCCTTCCTTGCGGGTGTTTACGCACTTTTCCTGGCGATGGTTTCCGTGATGCCGGCATCTGGCGTTCGGTTCATCGCCTTCCCGCATGCCGACAAGTTATTGCATCTTATGGCATACGCAGTACTCGCGCTTCTTGTGGCATGGAACTTTCCTGTCGTCGCAGGGGATCCGGTGAGGCGGCGGCGGGATGTGATTGTGGGTGTGACATGCATTTTATACGGACTGTCG
>CALETX010000185.1 GCA_937920455.1 uncultured bacterium | reverse complement strand
TAACGAGATAAGATCTCCGAGCCGGTGCGCTCTAGTGGAAGGCGGAGAAGATATAAGGGTACTGACTCCGCTCATGTCCGACCGCTCAGCAGCGCTGCGAGCTTTGAGGTCGGTTGTTCCTTGTGATTCTTCAGGTCCCGGCCTGGTTAAGGCTGTGGCGGCCGCGTGCGATTTGGTTCGGGGACGACGGGAGGTGCGCTCCCAGATTGTGGTTTTTGCTGACCTTCGCGCCAGCTCACTGGAGGCGCGTCGCCAGGAGGATCTGCGCCGGATAAGGGCCACGACGCGGGAACTCGGGCAGGCGCTTGACATCATCTTTATCAATCTCGCTCCGGAGAAGACAGAAAACTCTGCTGTGACAGACGCTCGCATACGCGGCGGTGAGGTCAGACTGGGCGATGATGCGCAGGTTGTGGCTAGAATCATGCACAGCGGCGAAGCTCCCCGTCAGGTCTCGGCGGCTCTTTCGCTGTCCGGAAGCAACGTTGCGCAGTCGCGCCCGGTTCTTGTCCCTGGCGGCGGGGAGGCCGTGATCCAGTTTGTTGCGCCGGTGAATCGAGCTATGCGGGGGTTCTGCGAAGTGACGCTTCGTGAGCCTGACGCATTTGCTTTCGACGACGCACGGTTGGCGCCGCTGAATGTGGTGGATGCCTGCCGTATTCTGATTGTCAAGTCCGAGGGCAAACACGCGGCCAGCTCGTCGCTTGAGCAACTTGGCGCCGGTTCTGGCTCGGCTGCTTTGGATGGAGAGCCCGCTTCGTCGCTGGATGGGTCAGCTATACTGCGTTATGTGCTGAACCCTGCAAGGGAACTTGGCCTTTCCTACGGGACCGGCTATGAGACTTCGCTGGTGACCGTTGACACTCTGGCTCTTCAGCCTTTGAGCAAGTATGACGTTATCATTCTCTATGACGTAAGTCAGCTTTCAGACAATGCTCTTGCGGACATATCATCCTTTGTGCGGCAGGGAAAGGGTGTGTTGATTTTCGGATCCGGCGGGGTGAATCCGCTTTTCTTCAATCGCACACTGGGCGCCGGCACTGCCGAGAGGCCTGCTCTATCGCCGGCCTTGCTCGGTAACGAGCGCGAACTGGCCACTCCCCTCGGAGTTGACCAGACGGCTCTGTCGCATCCGGTAATGGCTCCTTTCAGAGACAAGATGCAAGGCGACCTGTCGGCGGTGCGGTTCGTCCGCACCAGAGATTTGTCGTCCATGGCTGACGATGCGGTGGTAATGTGCCGCGCCGAAGATGGCGTGCCGCTTGCGGTTGAGAGAAGGTCTGAACAGGGCAGGGTGGTGCTTCTGACATTTGGCTTGGAATTGAATCAATCAAACCTTGCGAGAACGCGTGCGTTCCCAGTTTTGATGTGGAGACTGGCCGATTATCTGGCGGGCAGACTGGGCGAGCGGAGGCCGGACATTTTTGTAGCGGGGAGGACGCCGGTCCTTGATGTGTCGGAAGCACCGTTTGCCTTTCAGACCGAACTGGAACTTGTGCCCGCGCAGGTGCCTGGCGTGACTGCGGAGACTGGATCCTCTGCCACTGCTCAGAGCGTCCAGAGACTAGTGGTAAGTCCAGATCGGACGGTTCTGGCAGCGGCGCTTCGTCGCGGTGGATATTTTCTACAGAAACCTCGGCTCGACGGCGCATCGCGCAGTGGTTACGCCAGGCCCGTCGCGGTGGACAGCGATCCCGCTGAAAGCCGTATGGAGAAGATGAACGCAGCGGAGATCGCCGCCATCTTTGGGAGCAGCGCAAGAATACTGGCCGCCGACCGCTTGGGTGACCTGGCGGTAACCGGATTTGAGTTCTGGACGGTGTTTCTAGTGCTCATGGTCCTGGCGTACGGTATTGAAGCGGTTGTCGGATTTATCACGAACGTGACACGGGAACGCAGCAGGGCGAAGGGAGGAGCTGCGTGAACGTGCTCTTTCGGATGATTGGTCTTGGTGACGGCGGGCCGGTGCTGCAGGTGATTGAATGGACATTCAAGGCCGGTGCGCATATGCCCATTTGGCTGTGGATTGTGTTTTGGACAGTGGCGTTCGTGACGGCTCTCTTGAATTTCATGCCACATAACACGATGCCGAAGATCACGCGCATTGCGCTCTCTCTGCTGCGCCTCGGGGGATTTGCGCTGGCTGCGTTCATGCTGGCGCGGATGGAGCTTGAGATGAAATTTGTCCGCGGATTGAAGCCAAGGGTAGTGATACTCAATGACGCGTCGGCCAGCATGGATGTTCGGGATGTGGAGGAAAAGACGCGTCGTGAGGCAGCTTCGGAAATTGCTGACGCTGTTCTGAGGAACCTCAAGAATGATGCCGAAATCAGTGTTTATTCATTTGCGTGTGATGTGAAGGAGGACCTTACGAACTCCGTTATGCCTGGCGCAACGCGGATCTCATATTCAATAGAACGCGCCATCCTGCGGGAGGTGGATGTGGATGCTCTGGTAGTCATAACTGACGGAAACGACACAGGAGGCGACCGCGGATTGCTTGTCGCCCCTCTGTTGGCGGCGCGGGGCACGGTCGTTTATCCGATCGTCGTTGGCGACACGAATCCGCCTCCGCGGGCCGAGGTGCGGATTGTCTCCGCGTCTCCTTACATCAGGCTTGGAGACGAGACGATCATATCGGCAGTGGTGAGCGGGACTGGCCTACCGGAGCAGACGGTGCGTGCTGCTCTTTATGAAGAGGGTTCGTCGCAGCCAATTTTTGTGAAAGAGAATGTGCGGATAGGAAGGGAGCCCGCTCATTTGCACTTTGTCATCAGACCTTCCCGGCCTGGTGAGAAAGTGTATCGCATCGTTTTAGAAGGCGCGCGCGGGTCGGCGTCGGACCGGCGTCTGGTCGCCGAGCACAGGCTGGATGTGGTGGATGCCAGAATCAGGGTTCTGTATGTTGATATTCCGCGCGACGAACGAAAGATTCTGGGAATCTGGCTGGCGCGGGACCCCGTGGTGGATTTGGCGACGTTGACGATGATGCCCAAAGGGGGGTGGTATGCCCAGGGAAAGTTGTGGCACAAGGACGTGGGCAATGGACTTCCGGGTGGCGAGGCAGATCTTTGCCAGTATGACGTCATAATTTTGGGTGATATTCCGCGCTCGTATTTTCGCCAGGGCGGGGACATTTCGGAGACAAAACTAAGGTGGCTGGCGCATTTTGTGGCGAGGAGGGGCGGTGGGCTTGTGACATTGGGTGGGCGGTCCGTCTATGCCGCAGGCAATTACCAGGATTCGGCACTGACGCCGTTACTACCGTTTGAAATCGCAGTGCCAGGCGATCCTCAAGTACCGCGCGAATTTTCAGTTGTTCCCACATCGCTAGGCTTGTCTCATCCGGTGATGCAGCTTGAGAACGATCCCGAGGCGAACAGAGAGGCATGGGCGGCGCTTCCGATGCTGGACGGTTGCAACAGGGTTGGCGCGGTGAAGCCAGGCGCAATCCTGCTGGCGGAACGGACGTTAGAGGGCCGGACGATGCCCGTGATCGCCGTACAGGATGTGGGCAAAGGCAAGGTGTTGAGCCTGAGTGCCGACACGACGTGGCGCTGGGAGATGATGCGGGCGCCAGAGGATCCTGACAGGTTTCGCCGTTTTTGGGGCAACGTGATCAGGTACGTTGCTCCGGACCCGCGGCTTCAGCCGAACCGTCCCATGATAGAGCGTTCCAGCGCCAATCCGTCTGTTGGCGAAACGCTTGTGCTATCGACGCGGCTAGTGGACAGGCTATACAAGCCAATACGCCATGCAGAGGTGACTGTGAGCGTTTTGAGCCCATCGGGGAGGCTACAGTGGATTTACCCGGTTGACACCAGACGGAGGCCAGGCGTTTACGAGTACGAGGTGGTTTTGGACGAGCCCGGCGAGTGGCATGTCGCAGCATCAAACATGAACGAAGTGACGCAAATGAGCATTCGCGCCGGAGAGAGTGATGAGGAGATG
>CALETX010000184.1 GCA_937920455.1 uncultured bacterium | reverse complement strand
ATCCCGGACATCGTCTGCCTCAACACCCCCACAAGCCCGCTCATGGGACCAGACAATACCCCAACCAGTTTACCGAGCAGAACCTCTCGAGACTCGATAACCGCAAGAGCGTCAATATCCTCAGGGGTGAGTATCTTTCCGTCCATAACTCCACCCCGCAGAACAGGCAGGCTGTTCGCTGCCACAAAGCCTTTCAGAATCTTGGCAACCGTCGTTACATCCCCAGCGCCGGCAACCAGTGCAGTCGGCCCCGCTACCAGTCCCCCGAGCTCCGCCCACCCTGCCTCACCCGCAGCATGCCTCAGCGAACTGTTCGGAACAACCATCATCCGCGTTCCGACTTGCCGCAGTTGCGAGCGAAGCATCGCCATTTGCTCCGCCTTCAAACCGCGATAATCAGCAAGCATAACATAGCGGCTCTTGCCAAGAACCTCCGTTATCTCCCGCTGTATCGCCGCCTTTTCTGGTCTCATGATAATAGTCCGCCCAATCTCTCAGTCCGTAATGTTCACCTTCACGCCCACGCCCATCGTGGTGCTCACAGAGCAACGTCGCAAATATACACCCTTGAGCCCTGCCGGCTTTTCCGCTCTGACAGCCGCAATGACTGCGCGAGCGTTCTCCACAAGTTTTGCCGTATCAAACGACCTTTTCCCGAATGCGACATTCACATTTCCATGTTTGTCCATCCGAAATTCAACCTTGCCAGCCTTACTCTGCGTCACAGCCTGAGCAACGTCATCCGTCACCGTGCCCGTCTTTGGATTTGGCATCAAGCCCCGTGGTCCAAGCACCTTGCCCAGCTTGCGAACTTCTTTCATGGCTTCGTTCGTGGCAATAGCGACGTCAAAATCCGTCCACCCTCCCTTCACCTTCTCAATCAGATCCTCAAAACCTACAAAATCAGCGCCCGCCTCTCTTGCTTTATCCGCCGCCGCTCCTGTCGCAAAAACAGCCACTCGCACGCGCTTGCCGCTGCCATGCGGCAGATTCACAGTTCCCCGAACAGTCTGATCCGACTTGCTTGTGTCCACGCCCAAATGGATCCCAAGCTCCATCGTCTCATCAAACTTCGCCGCCGGATTCTGCTTCAGGAACTCTATCGCCTCCTCAAGCTCAACCGGCCCCTTGGGCGCCTTCTCTTTTATGGCCCTGTACTTTTTCCCATGCCTTGCCATCTGAAACCCCCAAAGACTCGCTCCTCAATCCACAACGTCCACGCCCATGCTGCGCGCGGTCCCCTCGATTATCCTGACAGCGCTCGACTCATCCTTCGCGTTCAAATCCTTCGCCTTCATCTTTGCAATCTCAAGCACCTGCGCCCGGGTAACCTTGCCAACTTTTTCCTTGTTTGGAACGCCAGATCCCTTGGCAAGACCGGCGGCGCGCTTCAACAAAACCGACGCCGGTGGACTCTTCGTCTCGAATGTGAACGATTTGTCCTGGTACACCGTAATCACCACGGGTATCACCAGCCCCGCTTTGTCCTTTGTCGCCGCGTTGAACTGCTTGCAAAACTCCATTATGTTCACGCCGTGCTGCCCTAATGCCGGTCCCACCGGAGGAGCCGGATTGGCCTGGCCAGCGGGAATCTGCAGCTTTATTTTTCCTGCTATCTTCTTGGCCATCGCCAGATCACCCCCTCACGCCCGCTCTACCTGCCAATATTCAAGCTCCACGGGCGCCGACCTGCCGAAGATCGCTACCGAAACTTTCAACTTGCCGCGCTCGGGATCAACCTCCTCAACCACACCGCTGAAATTCATAAAAGGACCGTCCGTAATTTTCACCGTCTCGCCAGGCTCAAAAACTACCTTCGGCTTGACTTTTTCACGCTTCTCCTCCACCTGCCGAAGGATCATCTCCACTTCCTGCTGACGCAAAGGAACCGGCCTGTCTCCTCCCACAAATCCAATGATCCCAGGTGTCTCTCTTATGAAAAACCAGACCTTCTCCCTCAACTGCTTGTTCTCGTCGTAAAGCGCCACATTCACCAGCACGTACCCCGGAAAAAACTTTCTTGTCTGAGTCGAGCGAACTCCCCGCTTGACCTCCGAAACCTTCTCCGTGGGCACAATCACCTCGGAAATGTAATCCTCCATTTCCTCCAGTTTTAGGCGACGATGAATGCTCTCCTTCACCTTGTATTCTTGCCCCGTCAACGTATGTAAAACAAACCACTGCTTGTCCATGGCCCTTTCAACCCCGCACGGTCAGAAGCCTCAGCAGAACCACCAGTATCTTGTCCGCCAGCCCCACGAACAACGACAGAAGCAACAACGAAAACAAGACCACCACGGTTGACTCCACAAGCTCCTCGCGCTGCGGCCATGTGGTCTTCCTCGTCTCCTCAACCACCTCGTCGAGAAACGTTCGCACAGACCTCACAGCGTTCTTGGCTTTTTCAATCACACCACACGCATCTCCACAAACATCGGCCCGGAAACAACCAGCTCCCTGGCAGGCCAGGAGGGGCTCGAACCCCCAACCGCCGGTTTTGGAGACCGGTGCTCTGCCAAATTGAGCTACTGGCCTGTAAAACCGGCCCTACTTTACCTCCCTGTGCACCGTGTGCTTCCGCTCAAACGGACAGTATTTCTTCTTCTCCAACCGGTCGGGCGTCAGCCGCTTGTTCTTCGTCGTAATATAGTTACGACGCTTGCATTCCGTGCACGCAAGTATCACCTGATCCCTGGCCATCGTTCGTCCCTGCCCTGCCACGGCAAGCGGCAGCCGCCTGCCCCTCTTACTTCAAAACCTTTACAACAGTGCCCGAGCCTACAGTCCGCCCTCCTTCACGAATGGCGAACAACATCTTGTCCTCCATCGCAACCGGCTGAATCAACTTCACACGAATAGTCACATGATCTCCCGGCATCACCATCTCTACTCCTTCGGGAAGAGCCACATCACCAGTCACGTCCGTGGTCCGGAAATAGAATTGCGGACGATAGCCGTTGAAGAAGGGCGTATGCCGCCCGCCTTCATCCGTGCTGAGCACATAAACCTCACCAGTGAACTCCGTGTGCGGAGTGATGCTGCCAGGCTTGGCGACAACCTGACCCCTCTCCACATCTTCCTTCTTCGTCCCCCGAAGCAACACACCAATGTTGTCGCCGGCGCGGCCTTCATCAAGCGTCTTGCGAAACATCTCAACACCCGT
>CALETX010000183.1 GCA_937920455.1 uncultured bacterium | reverse complement strand
GATGTACGTCGGCCGATGGAACCACTGAAACTGCCTGTTCTGGGACAGGAGCGGCACTCCCTTGGGGCTGATTATGGGCGGATAGGCAACGGCCACGCGCATTATGGCTTGTCCTGTTTTATTTGCTGCTTTGCAGTGTCTGGCGGCTGCTTTGCCGCCAAACGGTCTTTACCCGATAGCGAAGCGGGAGACGCAAAAGTAGAGACGGTATTTTTTTCCGAAGGATGGTCAATGGAGGCAGTATGGGTTTGCGGCGCTGCTCCCAGGAAGCCTTCGGCAAATCGCACTCCGTAGACGAAGTGTGTGGCAATGATGCCTGCCCAAAGAAGGAGCCAACGTATCGGCGACAGACTGGCGGCTGAAAGAAGAGTTGCAGCAAGATAAATGGCCCATGCCGTCAGATATGGAATGCGAAGATGCGGCACAAGTAGCGATGCTATTGCCCCTAGTATAGCACCCGACACGACGAGGGAGGGGAGGAAATATTCAACTCTCAGCGATGTGCCGCCGAACCGCCTGGCAAAATATCCACGCTGAAACCCGTATCGTCCAACCTGTCGTAGATGAGGGCCGAAAAGCGGTCTGCGATGGTGGGTGACAACTATACGGGGATCGTAAATGATTCTTTTTTTCAGCGAATTACGGATTTGCATGCAAAGATGCGTGTCCTCCCCTGGCCAGAATTCCTCTCTGAACCCTCCAAGCTCGTGCAGGACTGCAGAACGTACGAAGAGATTGCATGTGGGGAAATCGTCAACGTCATGCACCCGCGTGGGCACATATCTGCAGCGGTGCCGGCCTGAAATCAATCTACTGCTGAAGACTGCTCCGCTTAGCTGAGACATGAACCTTTCAGCGGGGGGCGTGATCGCTGGTCCGCCGACTGCTGCTATTGAGTCGTCGGAAAAATACTGTATTGCTTGTTCAATCCACGTCGCATCCGGCACAGCATCGTCATCAATGAAACCGATGATTGCTCCTTTTGCGGCAGCTAGTCCGATATTTCTCTTCCGACCGGGCCGAACCCTTCCCGTCGGTATCTCCTTCACGTACGGCGGCCATTCCTTGCCTGTGGGAGCATCAGGAAGAATGATGACTTCGTTTGGCGGGATGGTTTGTGATTGGAGCGCCGTCAGGCATTGTTCCAGATATGGCGACGCCGAAGGACATGCGACCAGAACCGATACGCTAGGAAGTGGTGAAGGAATGGCTGTGTCGGGTATGGCTTGATAATACCTTAGCATACGCAGCCGGTAGAACACGGCGAGAGTGTCCCATGCAACTTGGAAAGCAGTGTGTGGCGGGATAATGCCCCATTCCCCTTCGGGACGAAGAGAAATGGGAGATTCTGCTATAGTAAAACCCTTCTCATGGGCGACGGCCAGCAGTTCGAGGTCGAAGGCGAATCGTTTGACCAGGAGGCGTGGAAAAGCATATTCAAGAGCGGCTCGCTTGAAAAGCTTGATGCCCGTTTGCGTGTCACGTACAGGGAGACCGATCAGCAGCTTCACAATCGAAAAGTACAGCAGAGTGGAGATTTTGCGATGCCATGGATATGCGCTGACCGATGAGCATGGGTGGAGTTTGGAGCCTATCACTATATCGGCGTTGCTGTTCTCCATGATTGTGAAAAAACCGCTTACCTGGGCAGGGGGTAGATCGAGGTCGCCGTCCAAGAGCAGGACGTAATTGCCGCGCGAAGTTTCAAATCCGCGTTTAAGTGCAGCGCCTTTGCCGATGTTACGGTGGAGGATGACTGGCTTAAGTTCAGGAAGTAAGGTGGACATGCTCATGATTTCGGTGGGAGTGTTATCAGTGCTGCCGTCGTCTATTACGACTATTTCGTGAGGCAGCATAGCACTGCTGAAAACTTCATGGACGTGCCGGATATTGTCGGCTATGGCGTGACCCAGATTGTGCGCTGGCATGAGAATGCTGATGCAGCCATCACCGATCAACCTGCGGGCGGAGGACCACACCGTGGGATCAAAAGTTTGCGACGGCGTGTGGACTGAGGCGTTATTCAATGTTCCCCCTGCGCATCGAAGGAACTGCAAGCCTGTGATCCATCAGCGGTAATGCGCAGTCCGGTTTGATGCGGAAGATGGCGTTGAACAGCGAAATACCTAAAGGGATCATTGTTCCTTTCTTTCCATAGGTATATGCGAGAACCGCCGGCGTAAACCACAAACCGGTCTTTATTCTGGACGTCATTCATTTGACAAGCAAGTTGAATTTTGCCACCATGACACGGATCGTGCGAAGATAACGGATGCAGGACTTATATGGATGAAAACTCTTGGAGCAGATCGCGTCTTGATTACAGTGAGTCTGATATGTGCCGTTATGTCACTGCCGGTGACAGGGGGCTGCAGGTGGCCTGGCGTAGCGAATACCGACGAGCGGGCGAGATGTTCGGAATTGTACCGCACTGCCATGCGTCACAGAGATTCTGGCAATATTGAAGCCGCAATACTTTTCCTCAAGCGGGAGATAGAGACGAACCCATCGGCTGCGCGGGCCCATCTGGATTTAGCCTTGATTCTGGACGAACACCGGATTGACGACAGAGAGGCAATCGTTCACTATCGCCTGTACCTGGCTGGCACACCTGTTGCCCAGAAACGGGAAATGATTGAGGGCAGAATAAAACGCTTGGGTAAACGCATACGGTCGGAGACTCCAGGAAACGTCTTGTAGATCGTTTCCTGCAGTATACCGACGGGAGGAGGAGTTGTAATGGGAACGGATTTCTTTGATGAGAATGACGCTGGCGCTGAAGGTCAAGTGTCACCGGGAGCTGCCGATTTTTCTGCAAGTAGCGGCACGCTGAGTGACGGCAGTCTAACCAGACTTATGAGGCAGAAGGAACAGATTCTTACGCAGGTTGCGTCCGCCACTCAGGAAATAGAAAAACTTCGCTACAGACAGGACACCTTGGAAAAGGAACGCAACGAGCTGCAAGAACTTTGCCGCCGGCAGGAGGAGTATCAAAAGAACAAGCGCGAAATAATGGAGAAATTGATACAAAGCCTGGTAATGCTGGAAAAGGAGGAGGCAAAGGCGTCGCAGATGGTCGAACTGCTTGGCATGATGAGGGCAAGCTTCAAGTCTGCACTGACGGAGGTCAAAAACATAGATGAAGAAAAATGGGCGGAGGATTCTTTCCAGGACGAACTGAATAAGGCTTCCGCTGTTGTGGAGGAAGCCAGGGAGGTCTATCGAAAAGGAATGGCCAAACTGGAGGCATCCAGTTGGCAGAAAGATGGCCAATCGTCAGCAGGTCCATCTTCGATATTGGGCGATGCCTCTGAAAGCTTGGCAGGTGGAGGGAGGGGATTCAGGTACTGGTTCTGGACGGGAACAGCCTTCTTCCTGCCCCTTATAATAACATTGGTGGTGCTATTCCTGGTGATGGTGAGTCTGAGAGGATACTGACATTATTGAAATTTGACTCTGAATGGTGGACAGAAGCGTGTGTGTATAAGATGCACTTTGGTGCACTGCGCGGCGGGATTGTCTGATGACGGATTTGTTCAGAAAAAAGCCATCTGCTCTCGAAAGAAAGCTTCGCATGATAGACGAGGAGCTTTCGAGGGTGCAGCATGACATACGCGTGCTCTCCAGGTTCGTTGCCAAGCCTGAAAAGGCAGGAAGAGAATCCTTGCGACTCAAAACCGCTGCCGGTGTCCTTCTCTCTCCTCCAAAGAAGCCGCAGGCTGTACCCAGAGAAGATGATTCATCTTTCCCAGCTCGTGGCGTGCTGCAGAAACAGGCACCAGCTCAGGTCGTCGGTACGCCGAGTCATCAGCGTTCCACGATTGACAGCGATCACCACGACGGGCTATATGCCGGCCGGTTGGGCGATTACCTGGCAAGTAGTTTTGAAGCATCAGGCGGAGCGGTGCTTAGGCACGAGCAGCGAATAATACGAGCTCGCGCTATTTTGTGGTTCGTCGTCGCCGTTGTGATCGGATGCCTTGTGGTCAGGAAATTGATTCAACTTTATTCTTGATCCCGGCACGCCTAAGCAAGCGTCGTCGCCAACTGGCATGAGCCAGCTTAGCTCAGTCGGCAGAGCGGGTGATTTGTAATCACCAGGTCGTCGGTTCGATCCCGACAGCTGGCTCCATTTGGTTCGACACTTTTTCCGCTTGAACACGAACTCATCCGTTGGTCAAAGTCAGCGCAACGTTCTGAGGATCTCGCAGGCATGGCTGGAAGAAGTCGGTTGACAGGCTACATGGCTGGTCTAGTGGAGATTGAGACTGGCCCATACAAGGGGCTGATCGTCGAGAAGTGTGCCGGCCTTTTGTCTCCCGAAAAGCTCGCCCGACTTGCCAACCCCGGCCCTCTAGAAATGGTTTCTGAGCGACGCCATGGACGGAATGCGCACTTCTGTATTGGCGTGCCGGCTGGAGGCTGTGAAACGCGGATATGGGTGA
>CALETX010000182.1 GCA_937920455.1 uncultured bacterium | reverse complement strand
CGCGTTTCATGACATAACCTTGCCGCCGTCAACAACGATGTTCTGTCCCGTGAGGGCTGCCGAAGCGGACGAAAGCAGAAAAAGCGTGACCGGCGTAATGCGTTCGGGGACGAGAAGAAACTTCAAGCACTGATCGCGGATGAGCTGCCTTTTGTCCGTGACCCTTACATGCTGCCTCAACTGTTTAGCGGTCATTATCCACCCCGGCGATATGGCGTTCACACGTATGCCGAGCGGGCCCACCTCTCGCGCCAGAGACCTCATGAATCCGAGCAAGCCGGACTTGGATGCATTGTAGAGCGTAAAGGGCGTCAGGCCAAGCATATAGTTGGTGGTGATCGTGATCACCACAGCCTTGCCCAGGCCTTTCCTGATATATGGAAGAGCTGCCTGAATTGCGACAAAGGAAGGCCTAAGATTCACCGCCATCAGCCTGTCGAAGTCCTCCACGGCAGCCTTTTCGAAAGCAATTCGTGGGTCAATTGCGGCGTTGCTGACAAAATAATCCAGTTTTTCTCGGAAAGTTCCTGCGGCGATAACAAAGCGCCGTGTGTCCGCAGGATCGGCCAGATCGCATTGTATAAAATGCGCTCTTGGCCCGAGCCTTCTCTCGAGTGTTCTCCCCCTCGCAGTGCGTCTTCCGCAGAAAAAAACATGCGTGCCAAGGGAGCAAAGAGCACGGGTGAGGTCTAAACCAAGTCCGTCTGTCCCACCGGTGACAACGGCAACACGATCACGGAATTCACTTGCTGCTGGCCAGCAGGACTGATGACGCGTCTTTCTCATGGATTTATCATGATCTTGATACGGTCCGGATTGTTCATGGCGGCAAGGGCATCATGGATTCGTGAAAGTGGGAACCGGTGCGTGATAATGGACTCCGGATTCACCAGGCCCAGCTCCATCAGTCTGATGGCTTTGGTCATGGCCAATGGAGTCGTGCCGAAGCTGGCATCCATTCGACCCTCCATAAAATGTGTCAATCCGCCATCCATGACGAAAGTCTCGTGCGTGGTGATGCCGAATAGATTCCACCTCGTGCCGCGGCGTCTAAGTCTCAACATGAGATTTACGGCTTCGATTGTGCCGGCCGCTTCTATGACAAGATCCGGCCCTTCGGGCATGGCCTCCCAGACCGCCTTTCTTGGATCGCCAGCCCGCGGATCATGCGCCGAGGTCGCTCCGAGTTCAACGGCGCGTTTTCTTGCATACGGCGACGGGTCAAAGGCAACCAGGCGTCCGGCGCCGGCCGCGGCGGCCACCATGACGCACAGAAGACCCATACTTCCGGCGCCGATGACGACCACGGTCTCGCCGAGCTGCATTTGGCTTGTGCCAATGACGCCTTTCCATGCGCCGGACAAAGGCTCAGTCAATGCGGCCGAGTCGAACGAAACGGCCGAGGGTTTGTGAAACAGGCATTGTTCTCGTGTGAGCATGTACTCTGCAAATGCGCCAGGCCATACTTCCATTGGTCCGTCGCCCCCGGTCGTAAACGCCCGCTCGCAGTAATGTGAACGGCCGGTTCGACACCACTCGCAGAAACCGCAATAGCCGGAGGGCTGGCATATAACCTCGTCTCCAACCTTGAAATGCTCAACAGCCGGTCCGACCTCAGCCACCACGCCGCTCGCCTCATGCCCCGGTATGAACGGGAAAACGACGTTCGTTCGATGTCCTTTGATGGCCTTTACGTCCGTTGCGCAGATTCCGCACGAACGCACGCGGACAAGCACTGTCTCCGGCCCAGTGGGTCGCGGCACAGGAACCTGTTCCAGCGCCAGCCGATTCAATCCCTGCAGTACTGCAGCAAGCATTGTGTCCGCGTGGGACCTCTCCCGCTTCTTTCAGAGGTTAACTGCGGTTGACTTGGAGGCTTTGATCACCTCATCAGCGGTGACTTCCCTTCCAAGCTTGTCGGACAGATAAATGCCTTCGCTGATTAGCATCGTCTGGAGCGCCACCTCATCTGTTGGCAAAAGCGGCACAATGCCTTTCAAAGCCGCCACCCAGTGATGCTGCGGAGAGTCGTATGCCCACTCCTTGTCGTTAAGCTGATGCCAGCGCCAGTCGGTGCCGTTTATATCAAAGGTGGCATCGGTCTCGATATCATCGCTGGTGGTATGGAAGCTGAAAGGAGAGAGTCGTATGCCAGCTTTGGATCCGGCTATGAAGCTTCCCTCAAATGGGCTCATATGGATTGCCCATGATTCGATGATGTCCAAGGTGATTCCTCCAGCGAATCTCACGAATCCAAGGCCCAGTTCCTCGACGTCATAGCCGCTAAGCCGCCGTCGGCGCGCGTCCATAGCAGTCTCCTGATATATCTTGCCGCAGATGCGTTCCACCTTCGGAGTGCCGAGCAGGAAAAGGATCTGGGCGATGTGATACACACCCATGTCATACAACGCGCCGCCTGCGGCGATCGCCTTTTTGACGAACGAGGCGGTGCCGTAACCGTCAACATAGGGGCGACCCCTTCGCCGAAAACCAGTCGAGCGGGCGTGATATATCTTGCCAAGTCGTCCTTTTTGAATGAGCCGGCGCGCTATTTTCGTCTCTTTGGAAAAGAGCGTTGAAAGCTGTATGCTCAGCTTAAGTTTGCGGCGTTTCGCTTCATCGTACATTGTCTTGGCGTCTACGTAGGCGCCCGCCATAGGCTTCTCACAATAAACGTGTTTGCCCGCTCGCAGAGCCTCGACGGTAACCGGGGCGTGGAAGTTGTTGTGGAGACAGACATCCACAGCCTCGATATCATCCCTCTCGAGCAGTTTTCTGAAATCCGTGTAGGTGTGAGGTATTTTGAACTCAGACGCAA
>CALETX010000181.1 GCA_937920455.1 uncultured bacterium | reverse complement strand
GTATGAGATCCAGAGCGCGATCAGCAAGGTCCCAATTGGCCTGGCCAGAAGTTTTTAGATGCGAGATTTGAAGCCTTGCTCCAGAGATTCTGGCAAGAGATATGGCTTCCCCAATTGCATCCAGCAGCCCATAGCTTTCACTGCGGAGGTGTGTTGTGTAGATTCCACCTGCTCGGGCGGCGGTACTAACGAGCGCTGCAAGTTCTTCATGTGTCGCAAAACAACCCGGAGGATAAATAAGTCCTGTGCTAATACCGTGAGATCCTTGCTCCAGAGACTGAGCCAATCGCCTACCCATCAGGCGGATTTCATCTTCTGTGGATGGTCTATCAACATAGCCCGTTACCCCGCCCCTGAGAATGTTGTGTCCGGTCAGGGGGAAAATATTGACTGCTGGCGCAGCTTGCCGGACGAGCGAAAGGTATTCGTCCATGGACTTCCATCTGACATGCTGGACAAATGTCTCCCAGTCGGCGGGGAGCTTGGCAGGGTCGAATTTGGGCGCTGCCGATGCGCCGCAGTTTCCAACAATTTCGGTCGTTACCCCCTGGCATATTTTGCTTGCTGCGGATGGCTCGACCAGAATGTACGCGTCTGAATGGGAATGAACATCAATGAAGCCAGGGCAAACAAAGGCGCCTTCGGCGTCGAGAATGACTGGAGCATCCAGAGCTGGCAAGGTCCCGATTGTCTCTATACGGTCGGAAACTATGGCTACATCTGCCTTTGCGGGTAAATGCCCCAGGCCGTCAAGAACCAGTCCACCTCGGATAACGATGTCAGGGGTTGTCGGCATCTGCAGCATTCCGGCTGGTGGCGCTGTCTGGGCCGGCTCCGGAGACAGGCGGTGCTTCCTTTCCGCCGAGGAGTAAGATGACTTCCTCCTGAACAGGTTGAAGCTTGTCAAGGCTCAGCCTGGGGTCGGTGATTACAAAGGATTCACCAGTTCGGCGATGTTCGTAAACTCGGACAAGGATCCCGTTATCAGTCATTTGAACATCGCGCTCAACGAGGATTTTCTTTCGTTCCAGCATTGCCGCAAGCACATAAATCACGGCGGAACGTTTTCCGTTCTCCTCCTCAATGAGCCGTCTGAGCAGGTTCTCGGCTGTTTCCTTTTTCAAGGGTTCTTCAGGTGGGGGTTCAGGGGCTTGATATGTTCCGCGCCAAAGGCTGTAGGGTGCAGCCCCTGCCGACGCTCCACCAAGCCAGCATGTTTCGCAATAATCGCTTCTGCTGTACCCTGCGGTGTCAAAATAAAGTGCAGAGTAGTATGTCTGTCCATCAGTGAAAGGCGCGCTACATCGGCTGCAATGTTGCCCTCGCGGTTTGATTTCCCAGTCCTGTGCCATGTCCTAATCCCCTTTGTCTATGGCTTGGGCTATCATATCACATCCTTTGAAGCCCGTATATCTGACTTTTACGAAATCTCCGATGTGGGCAACCTTGTCGACGTTATTTACCAGTACGGCTCCATCCACTTCAGGGGCCTCCCTGTATGACCTTCCCATCCACGTCCACCGTCGGCGCTTCTCCTGCCTTTCCAGCAGGACAACTCCCTTGGAGTTTAACAGCGCCTGTTGCTTTTCACGCATTATCCGTGTCTGAACTGCGAGGAGCTGATTGCGACGTTCAGCGGCTATTTCTGCGCGGGGTCTGTCTGGTTGAGAGGCCGAAAGCGTGCCCTCCTCGGGTGAATATACAAAAACTCCAAGATGGTCAAACCGCGCGGCCGTTACGAACTCAAGGAGCGTATTGAAAGCACGTTTGTCCTCGCCTGGATGGCCCACAAGACATGTGGTTCTGAGCACAATGTCAGGCATTACTTGTCTGGCTCTATCCGGCAGGGATACCACGTCCTTGAACGTATTGCCGCGCCCCATGCGCGCCAGAACCTTGGCATCGGCATGCTGGATCGGCACGTCAAGATAACGTACGACGTGCTTGAGCGATGCCATGGTTTCCAGCAGTCTTGTGGTCACGCCGCCTGGATGCGCATACATAACTCGCACCCAGAAATCACCATCTAGTGAATCCAGCGACCGGAGCAGCTTTTCAAGGGCGTGGACTTCGCCTCTGTCATGTCCGAATGAAGTTACGTCCTGCGAAACAAGAGTAAGTTCACGGAAACCACGGTTGATCAGTTCCTCAGCTTCGCTCAAAAGACTTGAATGTGAACGTGATCTGTGTGGGCCTCTGATTTGAGGTATTGTGCAGAAGGCGCATCGGCGTTTGCAGCCATCCGCAATTTTTAGGTATGCGTAAGCGCCTGTCGAGAAAACGACTCCGGCGACATGTCTCTCGATTATTCTGTCAGGTTTAGGCGGGATGTCCACAAGTGGACGCGCCTTTTCAGTGGAGATCAAACGTCGAGCAGTCGAAGCCACCCGATCCAGAGCGTCGATTCCCAGGAAGGCATCAACATTCGGGTATTGCCGCTGTATACGATCGAAGTACCTCTGAGGGAGACACCCAGTCACTATAACAGCGAGATAAAGGCCTTTCTTCTTCATAGCGCAAGCTTCCCGTATGGCGGCGTCCGATTCTTTCCTTGCGCTCGCGATGAATGAGCAGGTGTTCACCACAAGTATGTCGGCTTTTTCATTATGTTGGGCCAACTCAAAGCCGGCCGCCAGCAGGCAGTCGGCCATTGTCTGGCTGTCCACCTGATTTTTAGCGCACCCGAGGCTAATGATACTGACTGAGGCGTGTTGATTCATGGGTAGGGCAGCATCCAGCGGCTCACTTACGCGTTGAGGGTTGCGCTGGCACGCGTTCGAAATACGGCTCTGGCGGATCCATGAGTGGCCTCAGCGTCTGCTGAGGAGGTTGTTGAACACTACTTGATGTGGACACGCGCCTGATTCTGGCGCTAATCACTGACGCCAGTATTATGATGAGGAGCACGATGAGCAAGGCCACCGGAAGGAAACTAGAGAGGGAGGG
>CALETX010000180.1 GCA_937920455.1 uncultured bacterium | reverse complement strand
CAGTTGATGCAGAAGCGTCCCGATCTGCGGATAAGTGTGCAGGGTGGGGGTTCTGCACTGGGCATTCAGACGGCGCTTTCTGGCGCAGCGCAGATAGGGATGGCGGATCTTGTGGAACTGCCTCCGGAGGCGGCTTCTCTTTCGAGCGTAATCGTGGCCAGGGATGGGATAGCTGTGATTGTCAACCCCGACAATCCTGTGACGAATCTTTCTTCCGAACAGGTGCGCGCGATTTTCTCCGGAGAAATATCAAATTGGAAGGAGGTCGGGGGCGACGACAGGCCCATAAGGGTGGTCTCACGGGAGGCCGGGTCCGGTACAAGAACATCGTTTGAACAGATATTGGGAAACTTTGCGCTGACTGCGTCGGCAATAGTTCAGGACTCGAATGGGACTGTACGTGAGACCGTGGCAAACGACCGTGATACAATAGGCTATCTTTCACACGGTCTTCTTACAGAGCGCGTGAAGGCTGTCAGTATCGATGGCGTTTCGTGCGATGATGATGCAATCATTGCCGGAAAGTACAAGCTTGTAAGGCCGGTTTTTTTTCTCACCAAGGGGCAATCAAATGGTGCTGCCAAGGAGTTCATTGATTACGTGATGAGCGAAGAAGGGCAAAATACAATAAGGGAGAATGGTCTGCTGCCGGCTGGCGAGGAGGCAAGGAGAGAGTGAAGTTATCGCGTGGCGATCTTATGGCGTGTTTCTTGAGGGTGATAGCTTTTTCCTCACTTGCAAGTCTTTTGCTGATAACGCTCTTTATATTAAAGGAAGGGATTCCTTTTCTGCTCAGGCACGGGCTTGCACATTTTCTGCTTTCTTCGCGGTGGGATCCGATGGCCGGAGAGTTTGGTGTTTCGGCCATGGTGGTGGCTTCGCTTGCTGTGACATTTGGAGCGATGATTGTGGGCGCTCCCTTAGGCATTGCCGGGGCGATATTTCTTAACGAATTCGCACCGCGGGGTGTGATGCGAGTTCTCAAGCCGGCAATTGAGCTCCTTGCCGGTATTCCTTCTGTGGTGTTTGGATTCATCGGGGTGATGGTTATTGCACCGCTCATAAGGGATCATCTCGGTGGGCCTGGTCTGTCAGTTTTATGCGCCTCGATAATTCTGGGCGTGATGATACTTCCAACCGTGATGAGCATAAGCGTTGACGCGCTGGCGAGTGTGCCCAACTCATTCAGGGAGGGAGCATTGGCTTTGGGGGCCACACGTTGGCAGAGCGTTTACATGGTGGTACTGAAGGCAGCCAGATCGGGCATTGTTGCCGGGGTTGTTCTGGGCCTTGGCAGGGCCGTAGGGGAGACGATGGCCGTTATAATGGTGGCCGGCAACACAGTCCGGATTCCGACATCTGTCCTTGACCCTGTACGGACGCTCACGGCGAACATAGCGATCGAGATGGGTCATGCGACCGGCATGCACCGTGAGGCTCTGTTTGCCACAGGGGTGGTTCTTTTTGTGATTATTATGGCGTTGAATGGAATGGCACTGGCGGCGATGAAAAGAAGGGGCGCCGCATGAAGGTCAGAAGGCACATTGAACAGGTCGCGGCTGTGACGGTTCTTGGCGGCGCGACGCTGGTGGCTGTCAGTGCGCTGATCTTCATCCTTGTCTTTGTGTTCTCCAAAGGCATTCGGATTGTCACTTTTGATTTTCTTTTTCAATCTCCACGTGAGATGGGCAGATCTGGAGGGATATTTCCGGCGCTTATCGGGTCAATTATTCTGCCTCTTATGGCTGTGTGCATAGCTTTGCCGGCCGGTTTGGGAACGGCCGTTTATCTTGCTGAGTACACGACCGAGAACAGATTGACGCGTCTGATACGGATCGGCACGGATTGCCTTGCAGGCATTCCATCAATTTTGTTCGGTCTGTTTGGGTTCATCTTTTTTGTCACTATCATGGGTATGGGTTGGAGCTTGATTGCGGGGGCGCTGACTCTCGCGATCATGGTGCTTCCGACCATCATCCGCACAAGCGAGGAGGCGATTCGTGCGGTTCCTTACATTTATCGAGAGGTCAGTTACTCACTTGGCGCCACGCGTTGGGAGACCGTGTGGAAGATTGTGCTTCCGAGCGCTCTGCCCGGAATCGTGACCGGGGTGATGCTGAGCGTGGGACGGTGTGTGGGGGAAACTGCGGCTGTGATATTCACCGCCGGGGTCGCCTTGCGGATTCCGCTGTCGGCTTTTGATTCTGTGAGGACCCTTGCAGTTCATTTCTACATTCTGGCTCGGGAAGGGATTTCCATGGAAAATGCGTACGGGACTGCGGCGGTGCTTGTGCTGGCAGTGCTTGTGGTCAACACAGTCTCATATGGGATCATGCATCATTTCCTTGCCAGGCGGGAGCGATGAACGGAAGCCCGAAGATAAGGATCCGGAGTTTGAACGCAAGCATAGGTTCGGCGCGTGTTCTGAAGAACATAACGCTTGACGTTCCGGCATGCTCCATCACATCCGTCATTGGGCCGGCAGGGTCTGGCAAGACGGTTCTTCTCAGGACGCTGAACAGATTGAACGATCTTGTGCCCGGATTTCAGGCCTCTGGAGAGGTGAGAGTTGACGATATTGACGTTCTGTCTCCTGCATGTGACGTGGTTGCGCTCAG
>CALETX010000179.1 GCA_937920455.1 uncultured bacterium | reverse complement strand
GTTTTATTGACCTGCACATACACGGAACGCATGAGTTTCTGACAGATAATGGACCGTCCGATGTGGAGCATCTTTGCGAGATTCTTCCACGCTACGGTGTTACGGCGTTTGTACCCACAATATGTCCTCGACCGCCAGGAGAGGACGCCGCATTCGTGTCCGCCCTCGCAAGGGTTCAATCCACCGGGTCTCGGATTCCAGCGCTCCACATGGAAGGTCCGTTCCTCGCCCTGACAGGGGCTTTGCCGAAGGATGCCCTTGGAAAGGCTGACAGAAAAAGGCTGATGGCATTGATCGAAGCGGCCAGCCCTTACAGAGCCGTGTTCAGCATATCGCCTGATTTTGAAAACATTCTGGACCTTATCCCCCTGATGATCCAAAACGCCGCAGGCGTCTTCATCACTCATACCAGGGCCACAGTGGCGCAGACCGTTGCAGCCATTGAAGCGGGCGCGAGACACGCGACGCATTTTTATGATGTCTTTCCAGTCCCGCCTGAAACAGAGCCCGGCGCAAGGCCATGCGGAGCGGTTGAGGCAGTGCTCGCGGATCCTCGTGTCAGCGTTGATTTCATTCTCGATGGCGAGCATGTTGATCCCATCGCAGTCAAAGTTGCGCTTGCATGCAAGGGCCCGGAAAGAGTTTGCCTCATAACCGACGCCAACACAGGCGCGGGCATGCCGCCGGGCAGGCACAGATTCCTTGGCGGAGCCGAGGTTGTGTTCGAGCGCGAGGGCGGACCCGCAAGACTTGCCGGCCAGACCGACAAACCGGGCGTTCTGGCAGGAAGCGGCCTCACCATGGACAGGGCCATGAGAAACGCCATTGACCTCCTGAATGTGGATTTGTGCCAGGCCGTACGGATGGTGAGCGCCAACCCCGCCAGAGTGCTGGGCCTGGATGATCGTTTCGGCCAGATAAAAGAGGGTTGCAACGCCGATTTCGTCGTGCTTGATAACACGCTGCGCGTGCACGAGACATGGATTGGCGGAAAGCGCGTGTACAGGAAGGAGGACGACAAAGGTGCAAGGATTTGACTTTGAACCTTCCAAATGGATCCCGTTCAGGGACAAGAAAGTTATCGAGCGAGTGATGAAAATCCGGCGCCAGGACATAACCAAACACCCGAATCCGAACTTCAAGATCAGGGTCGTCCCGGACGACGAAATTGAGTGGATATGGGTGGCTGATATGTTCCATCGGATAAAGGGCGCGGCTGAAGACCATCAGAAGGTCGTCTTGATACTCCCCAACCCAGCGAGCGTTTACCGAAAGCTTGCCCTGCTCATCAACAAGTTCAGAGTGAACTGCCGGCATGTGTACACTTTCAACATGGACGAATATGCCGACCAGGACGGAAATGTTGCGCCGGAGAGCTGGCCGTGGTCATTCATGGCCTCCACAAAGCGCTTTCTTTACAGCTCAATAGAGCCAAAGCTGCGAATGCCTGAAAGACAGATCATGGGCCCCACAACGAAAAACATCAAATACTACAGCCGGATGATTGCGGACATAGGGGGAGCCGATGCTTGTTATAGCGGCCCGGGATGGACCGGCCATCTGGCCTTTATCGAGCCCGATGCGCCGGAGTTCGAGGCTGACCTCGAACAGTGGAAGAAGCTCGGATCGCGTATAGTCACCTTGAGTCCTTTCACCATTGCGCAGAACTCCCTTCACGGTTTTTTTGGAGCCAGCGGAAATCTTGCTGCTGTGCCTCCAAAGGCCGCAACGATCGGGCCGGCAGATGTCATTGCAGCGAAATATCGGATGGATATCAACGCTTTGAAAACGGCCGGAACTAAAGTCTCGTGGCAGAGGTTCATAACCCGGCTGGCCACCCATGGTCCGGTCACGCCAAGAGTCCCGACATCAATTCTCCAGACCCTGACCACGGATTGCTATATCAGCGAGACGATTGCTCAGGACATCGAACCGGACTGGGATATGGAGTATTGATCCAGGCTCAGGCATTCCAGCTTCCCTGAACGCAAACCACCAAACGGATGCCAAGGGTGAGGCAGTTCGGCGAGACGCTCTGCCAGTCCACGTTGTGTTCGTCGGATGAATCAGGATGAATGTGTGCCCAAAACTGCGGAACCCGGATTCAATGTGCAGGTCGACGATTAATTTCGACGCTTACACCAGCGTCACCGGCCACTGCCGCCGGCACAACGCGCGGAGCCATGAGGTCGTCCGCCGTTCTCGGAAGGCCATCAGGCCCTGCGGAGTAAAGGAGCAGATTTGTCCCATCGCTGATGTAGAAAAACTGATGCTTCCAGGGATCAGGTTTGAGTTCCAGGATATAGGGTCCCTGCCATCCCCTGACGCCAGGGTCATGCATCAGGCAAACAAGCCCTTCCTGCGAGGTTGGATACCTGCCAATGTGGGATCGCATCTGTTCAAGCGCCACACGAAGCGTCTCGAGATTGCTCAGTGCCAGGGTTCGTTGCTCTTCAACAGGACTTGGCAAGGGTTTGCGCGCGCGCCCCACGTACAAGGCGCCGGCAACCGCCAGAAGAAAACACCCAAGGGCGATCTGCAGGGGCCGATTCATCAGCAACGGCGGAGGTGGAGAGGTAAAGCGTCGCGCAACGCGCGCAGACGAGCGCTCCTCCTTCGCAGCAGCCGGTTTGCCGGAAACGTCGAAATAGCCCGGAAGAAGACTTGTCTTCCCGCATTGCGGGCATGGTCCGCTCTTGATTGTTTCAAAGATGTGGCGGCAATATGGACATCTGACTTTCATCCTCTAAATCACTCCTGCAAGCGGAAAGCCTTGACGATAGCATAAGGTCGGAATAGGTTGGAACCATTGGGACGCATCACGCATATCGAAAGTCTAGAAAGCCAGAAGCGAGGACACAATGAAAAAGCGGATACACCTTCCGGCTGTCGTGCTTATCACCTCTTGCCTCTCCGTCTCGTCACTCGCCCAGAGCCAGCCACAGCCCTCCGGCCCCCTGGCGCTGGCCGCTGAGGCGCTGAAAAAGGGCGACGAAGCCAGAGCATGGCAGCTCTACAGCGAGAACAATGCTCTTTTCGAAAAATCATGGGCAGACGCCGACGACGCGCTCGTCGCCTGGGTTCCGGATCAGTTGAGGAAGCAAAAAAGGTTCAAGGAAGCGCTTGCCATCTGCGACGCCGTTATCAACAAGCCCGGTTCTGTGGAGCCGAAGCATCTGGCATCCATCCTTCTGACAAAGGGTGATATTTTCAAGGATCAGGGCAACTTTCCGGCGGCGCGCATGGAATATCAGGGCCTTGACAAGGACAAGGCACTTCGTGACACCGAAGCCGGGAAAAAGGCAAAATTCCGCATTGTTGACATCCTCAGATCAACGAAGGACTACGACACTGCCAATGAGATGCTGGAAAGATTCAAGGACCTGCCCGACCCGCGTGAGCAGGCAGAGGCATATTATTACTCGGCTCTCATAGCAGCCGACAGAGAGGCATTTGACGAAGCCAGGGAACTTGTGGAAGAGGTCAAGAAAAGGGCGCCGGATCATGTTGAGGCGCTGTTTCTCGAGGCCGAACTCAACCTTAGGCAGGACCGGCTCCAGGATCCCGAGCTCGAAATCGGATCGCGAGTCCTCACTACATTCGTTGTGCCCGGACGGCCCATAACCATGAAGATGCAGGACAGGAACCTTGCCGTGGTTCGAGCCGGCGCTGGACTTCCAGTCGAATTGAAATCATCCAAAACCGGCGACCGCGAACAGGTGGTTCTTTCCCCCTCGCCACGCGATCCCACCCTGTTCAGGGGCCAGATTATGACCAGACTCGGCGAGGCCACGCCAACGAATATGATGCTCGAGATCACCGGAGCCGACGTGATCACATACAACATAGAACGTAACTTCCAGAAGATCAACGAACTCAACTATCCCGACAAGAAGATGGTCGTGGTGGCCAACGCCGACGTTTCGGCGACAGCTGGCGAGTTCATTTCAAGCGAGGAGCGTGACCAGATTCTTCTTCAGGCCAGAGTGGAGGCTCTCCTGGAAAAGGAGGAGCTCAAGGCATACGAGAGAGAGCAGATACGCAACACGGCGGTTGTCAGACCTGGCAACGACATTCGCGTCCAGGTGATTGATTTCGACAGGGATATCGGGCCGCAGGAGGATACTGTAATGGTTGACGCCGAAACATCGTCCGGCGACTCGGTGTCCGGCGTTATGCTCACAGAGACCAACGCTCACTGCGGCGTCTTTCGCGGAAAGATACCGACAGCTTCGGCTCCGCCCAGGGCGCTGGCTTCTGACTCCGCCCAGGGCAGCGAAGCCGGCGCAGTTATCCGCTCCAAAGGCGGCGGAGCATGGACGAGCGCTGCGGATGGGAAGAAGCCGAAATGGATCGAAGTTGATTTCATGACAATCCAGCCGGTCACAGAGGCGGTCGTGGACCTTGGCGAGGGAGCGGGCGGAGGGGTGAGCGCCGTAACGCTGATGGGCGGCCTCGGCGCCAGCGCGGCTCTTCAACGGATAGCCAGTACAAAACCCGCTCAGGAAGAAATTTACGGATACCTTGACCTCGATAAGTTCTTTCCACGCCAGTCCAAGACCGCCGCCTTTGTCTGCGCCGAAATAAAAGCTGATGCTCCGACAGATGCTGTTTTCAAGTTCGGCAGCGCGGGCGGGATTATCTGCTGGCTTAATGGCGAGCGGATTCACAAGAACCTAGGCACCCGAATGTGGAAGCCGGAGGAGGACGTTGTGAACGCCAAGCTGGAAGCCGGTGCAAACAGCCTTGTGATAAGGGTGAGCGTACTGACTCCGCCGTGGGGCGTCAGCGCGACGGTGCTGGACGCCTCAACCGGCAAGGGACTGGCGTCACTCAAAGCCTGGCCGCCGTTGAAAGAGGGTGTGGTGTCGGAGTGGTATGTGTTCGATCGGCTGATTCCTGAGGATACGATCCAGATGCCGAAAAAGATCACCCTCAGCAAGCCAGTGCGCATCGCTGACGAGAGCTTCCGATGGGTGCCTTCCTTCGTGATACCCCCGGCCGCCGTCAGCATTGCC
>CALETX010000178.1 GCA_937920455.1 uncultured bacterium | reverse complement strand
GCCTATCCTGGCGTCGCTGCGCGGGTCGCCGATGCCTAGAACAGGACCAAGCACTTTATCATGCAGTACGCTGGCATCGAGTTGCGATACAGCGTCAGCATTTGACGGCGCGGGCAGCGCCAATTTGTGCCACAAGCCTGCTATGAACACACCGCACTCTCCGGGCGAAAGCTCCGGAGCGCCGCCAGTTCGCTCGACACGCCCGACCTTACCCATCCGTTCAAGAAACTCTCCGACGGAAAGTCCGTTCAGGTCACGGACAAAACGATGATAGGGAAGTATCCTGAGCTGCGACGCAGGGAAAAGCGCCGCAAGAAATATGTTGTGCGGCGCGTCATCTTTGAAGCCGGAAGTTGCGGCTCGCATCTCCGCCCCAACCTTTGCGTATGCGGCAGCTCTGTGATGCCCATCAGCTATGTATGCGCGCTCGACAGTCAGAAATGCGCGCTCGACAGCCTTGGCGTCAGGCATTCTCCATACCATATGACGCACGCCGTCTTCCGCCTCGAAATTGTATAGCGGCTCTTCTTCACTTGCAGCACTCTCCACAAGGACGTCTATCTCAAATCGCGCTCGATACATAAGAAAAACCGGACCTACATGCGCCCCAACTGCCTTCGTGTGACGGGTTCGGTCCGCCTCCTTTTCGAGCCGCGTGTGCTCATGACGGCGTATCGTTCCGTTGAGATAATCGTCTATACAACAGCAACCCATCAGCCCGAACTGACGGTGCGTCCCTCTCTGCTGCATGTAAAGGTAAATGCCTGGACGCTCGTCCCTTATGAACAATCCCCTGCGCTGGAATTCCCTGAAGACAGAAGCGGCTCGCTCGTAAACCGCGTCTGAGTACGGATCGGTGCCGACCGGCAGATCAATCTCCGGCCTGCTGATATGCAGGAAACTGAACGGATTGCCAGCTGCAAGCCTCCGAGCCTGGTCCACGTCCACCACGTCATAGGGCGGCGCAGCCATGCGCGCCGCCAGATCAGGCATCGGCCTGAGCGCTCGAAAGGAAAAAAATCTCACTCCTCCCTTCTCCTTTCAAATCCCGCCTTATGCTCCATACTTCGCGGCTTGTCAATCGTTCCGCCATCCCGATCCCCTGAAGTTCGCTGCTGCGACAGGAAAGCCTCAGAGCAGTATGCGGCGCGATGAACGCGCCCCAAGGGTGCGAATCGCCGGCAAGACACGCCGACAACTGCTGAAATATTCAACAGAGAACCACCTGGAACCCTGGTCTCGGACAGATCGGGATGGGACCGGCATTTCGGCGGACTGTGAATCGGTCTGACCTGTTCTCTAAACTGGCCAAATGCCATTTGGGTGAAGGATAGTGCTGCTTCCGGAACACCGCCCTGAAACTTCAGTTTTCGTATGAACGGCAAAACGGTTGCTTTCCACTCTAAGCGAAAGAGCGTGGCCGGCGTGCAGACCGTCCCTCCAGACATAATCTGCACATGAAGACGGCCCTGTCCTCCGGCGTTATAGGCATCCTGGAACGTCCGCATGCAACTCCTTGTGAGCGGCCGGTCTCTCGCCGAGCAAATCGAGTGGTTGCCATTGTCCTTGGGCTCTTGTAAGACATAGTGATCAGAACGAGCAACGCGCCCGGCTCTTCAGGAAAGCCGGCGCCGCATAAAGGATCACCTCACGCCTTCTTGCGCGCAAACTGATGACGGAAAGATATATCCGCGCAGTGAACCATGCCCAGCAGATCCCTGCCGGCGGCAAGTGCCCGCTTAGCTCCATCAACCGGGAAACCGATGAGTTTTATGCCGCGTTCGATAGTGTTTCGGTATATAACATCCATGTCGTTCAAATGCGGCTGCGACATGGCTATCGCATAAATGCCCCTGCTGGAGCACATCGAAGCGATGTAATGGTCTCCCCTCCCGCAAAAATGAATCGCCCCGCCAAGGAACGCGTCGAGTATCCGTTGATCATACGGCTTGATGAACTCCTCGTACATCGCCGGCGAAAAATTCATGGCTGAATCGTCGCGTAACATCACTCTCCCCCTGTGCAACATCCCCCAGTGAACCGTTGCGTCGCCCATAAATGGAACGATACGCTCCCACTCCCGCATGAACGCAATGTAAACGGCGGTTATGAGTTCCAGCACATCCTTTACCAGACCGGGCACATCGGTCACATCAAGGAACAGCCTGCTTCCCCACAACAGCTCGCATACGTCCATCGGCCCTTGAACGTCCGGATGGTAAATGTGAACATACCGCGACACCTTCGGATACGGCGCCAGCAAAGACTTGAAACGCTCGGCCATCTCGAAAGTTCTTGCCCCCAGACCTGACCGAACATCCGGAGGCCCCTTGTCGAGCAGACAACGCATGGCATCCGCGCCGCCGGGCAACGGTCTTGTGGTTGGCAGAGTATTCAGATCCTCATCCATCACAAAAAGCTCTGCGCCAAACAGGCTGGGCAATATCCCCGTGCCGTAGTTGCAACGAACGCAGAGCAGACCTCCACCACCGTCGGCCAGCACCTGCGAACACATCCGGAGTTGCTGGAGCGCCATGGCGTCGAAATCCTCGATGGCTCTGTTGACACTCACCGCCGGCCATTCAAGCCCCGCCGGAGACGGACGGGGTCTGGCCGGAACAAAAACCGGCTCCTCCCATCGTTCGAAGGTGAACCTGTGCCACTCCTTCTCGAGAGCGTTCTCGACATCAGAATCAAGCCTCTTTTCCAGGTCTTCGAGATATGGTTTGAGATCCATCGCCGCTTCTCCGTAAAAAAAGTAGCGCCCCCACGCGGGCACGCGCGTCACAACCAGCCACATCAACTGTCTTGTCCGTGCAATAGCCGGCGGCGAAACGGTCAGACAATTTCTCCAAGCCGCTTACACAGGCAAGCATCTGGATGGCTGGTCCGCATACTGACATGCACACCGGCTATCAACAAGATCAAATCACGATTAGACGTATCCATTTTGCTATCATTATGTTGCGCAATATGAGCAAAGGCGCATCTCTGTCTTGGCACAAGCTGTGCACTAGCCGAATGACCCAATGTAAATGGCGGAATCATGTGAAGGAGCTCAGTCATGACTGGCGAAAACAACAATTCCTCTTCTGAAGTCTCCGTGTTGGACGTCGAAAACGACGATATTCAGTCTGTAAAAGCGCTGAATGCCGCGTACGCAAGCCTGACCGATGAAATATCACAGGTGATTGTGGGCCAGAACGCCGTGATCGAACAGGTGCTGGTAGCAATGTTCTGCAGAGGCCATGCCCTGCTTGTAGGAGTGCCGGGTCTGGCAAAAACGCTTCTCATCAGCACCCTGGCCCGTGCCCTGCGCCTCTCCTTCAAACGCGTGCAGTTCACTCCGGACCTTATGCCCTCAGATATCACCGGCACGGATGTGCTAGAAGAGGACCGTACCACCGGCAAAAGAGTATTCCGGTTCGTCCATGGGCCGATCTTCGCCAACATGCTTCTGGCCGACGAAATAAACCGGACGCCTCCGAAAACCCAGGCGGCCCTGCTTGAGGCCATGCAGGAGCGAATCGTAACCGTGGGGGAGAAGGACTACCCCCTTCCTGACCCGTTTTTTGTGCTGGCGACTCAAAATCCAATCGAGCAGGAGGGCACCTATCCCCTGCCCGAGGCGCAGCTTGACAGGTTCATGTTCATGATCAAGGTCGGCTATCCATCTGCGGATGAGGAACTGGAAATCATGAAACGCGTCACCGGTTCACTCGAAACCAGCATCGAGCCTGTGCTCTCAGGAGCCGACATACTCAGTCTGCAGCGTGTAGTCCGCCGCGTCCCCGCGGCTGATCACGTGTTCGAATTCGCTAGAGACCTCGCGCGCGCCACACGGCCTGATTTGCCTGACGCGTTCGACTTTGTTCGTGAACAGATACAGTGGGGCGCCGGTCCGCGCGCAAGCATTAACTTGATGCTCGCCGCAAAGGCGAGAGCTATACTCCACGGACGCTATCACGCCATAACCGACGATGTCAGGGAAATGGCCCTGCCAGTTCTCAGACACCGCGTTATCCCAACCTTCAACGCCGAAGCAGCCGGCGTCACCACAGACGACATTGTGCGTAGACTGCTGGAGGAAGTTCAACCCCAGGTCCAGACCGCTGTCTGAGACGCGGCAGTGAAAACACTCCCGCCAAACGGTATGGCCCTCCTGGATCCGGACGTTCTTGCCCGTATCCACCGACTCGAACTGGTCGCCCGTGGCGTTGTTGAGGGATTTGTCTCTGGCAGACATCGCAGTCCATACCGCGGATTTTCCGTGGAGTTTGCCGAGCACCGCGAGTATGCGCCAGGCGACGACATCAGAGACCTTGTCTGGCGGGTTTATGGAAAAACGGACCGCTATTTTGTCAAA
>CALETX010000177.1 GCA_937920455.1 uncultured bacterium | reverse complement strand
CTGGACAACTGTCATCCCAAGTATAAGGATGTATCCATACGCAACAGGGAGGACGAGGACAAACCGGCGCCGAGGCAGGATTTCCTGAGGCTGTTCAGGCTGCAAGGCACTCCGCCGGGCAACAAGGGTCTGACGTGGCTGGAGAGCACGAGTTTCCCTGGCGGCAAGAATCATATTGTTCTTGCTTTCACAAAATCCGTCGCTGTCGGAAGTTTCGCATTTCCCCTGCCGGCGGGAGATGGGGATCTGTCTATTCGTCTTAGCCTTGCAAAGCATGACGCCCCATATCCGCCTGATCCCAGAAAAGAGGCGCATTGGGATACGTTCTGGAAGGTCGCGGCGCCGTCAGGATCGGTGTGGACGGTTGTTCCGGCTCCGGAGAGGGCTGTCACCAGAGCACTTAGGATAACTTTTGCCAAGGGCGATGAGGAACTCGATGATCTTCTGTCAGACGCTGGCGAGGATGGTACGCCGGAGGAACCGGGTGATGCTGTACGCGATGCCGGCCTGCTGACAGGCGCACAGAAGCCATGGGTTGGGAAGCTGGAGGGGATGAAACTGCTCAAGAGAAGGTTTCGGAGCCTGGCTGATGATGCTGTGATCCGGGTTAACTCTGGGCGGCTGAACAAGGATGGGGAATGGGATGCGGAGCGCGACAGGCCGCTGTCCGAGAAGGACCCGGGGATTTACGCGATTGAATGGCCCGCGCCGAGGAAGGTAAGGGGACTGGCAATCAAGGAGATAGACGGAAAGCGCACCGAAATAGACGTGTACGAGGGTACTGACGGAGGGCCGGTTGATATTAACTCGGATCGGCATTGGCGCAGGGTGGCCACGTATAACCAGGAGTTGCGCAACTATTATGATGGCCGATCGCAGGCATGGAACGGCAAGGCGAGATATCTGGATGGATATGTGGATTTTGGAAAAGATATCGAGACAAGAGCCATCAGATTGCGCGTTGTCGAACAGTGGACCACCAAAGCTCACTATCCAAGCGGTGTAAGGTGGGATCGCGGAGGGGAGAAATTGGAGCCGGCGCGCTGCAGAATCTACGGTGTTGTTCCTCTTGAATATATCGGTGGAGAGGTGCCGGTGGATCCGCGGCTGACCGATCGAATAGAAGTTATTGATCGCGAGGACGGCAATGTGTTGCGGGAATATCACTTTGAAAATCCTGATCACATGGCGTGGGCTGCGTCTGGCGAGCTGCTGGTGCTTGGCAACAGGAAAGTTACCGCCCTTGACTTGGAGTCCGGGGCGAGAAGGGATGTGATAACCGATCTGACCGATGCTCGCGCTGTTGCGTCTGATCCGGAAGGCAACATTTACGTTTTTGACGCCGGCAAGGATCAACGTGTTGTCAGAGTTTACAACAAGGCAGGGCGTTTCCTGAGGACCATTGGCGAGGCTGGAGGCATTAAGGAGGGGGAATGGAATCCGAGGCGGCTGGGCGAAGTGTGCGATATGGATGTGGACGAAAAAGGACAGTTGTGGATAGTTGAATGGCAATACCATCCGAAACGGATAACGATGTGGCGCACGGCGGACGGGAAATTACAGAAGGAGTTTCTTGGCAACACGGCTTATGGCGGGGGCGGGGTGCTGGATCCATATGACAAAACCAGGCTGTACTACGGCCCGTTGGAGTTCGAACTGGATTGGAAGACCGGCGCTACGAGGTTGAAGAATCTCACGTGGAGCGGAGGCAGCGACAGCGGAAAAATGTTTCAACCTTCGGCTGCCGGAGAAATACCGATCCGGATTAATGGCAGGACATACATGGTGACAAGAACCGAATTTGCCAGGCAGGAGTGCGGGGTTGTGTATTTGTACGAAGGGGATCGTCTGCGCAGGGTGGCTGCGGTGGGAGCGGCGAATGGATTCAGTCCACTTCGCGATCCTGAGATTATGGCTGCGGTGCCCGAAGGAAGGCCATTGACAGATCTGCAGTTCATGTGGTCGGACCGCAACGGCGATGGAATGCCGCAGCCGGATGAGGTGCGGTTTTCCCCCAAGCGAATCCGCTCGGTTTGCGGCTTCGACAGAAATCTCGGTGTCCAGGCTGGCAAGCTGCGGTATGAGGTCAAGGAATTCCTTGCCGATGGCACGCCTGTGTATCACGAAGTGGAATACCCCGGTCTTCCCGATGATCCTGGCTGGCGGCTCGATAACGGAAATTTCTTTTTCTTCCGAGGGGCTAATTACGGGAGCCCCCCATGCGAGGCGGTTTATACGCCTGATGGGAAGGAAGTGTGGACATACAAGACTGAGGGGTACGGTGTGCATGCGCTTTACAGCGCATCTCCCTGGAGGCGGGACCAGGTGGTAGCCGAGTTCGATGTGGTTGGGCACGAGGTGGCGGCTGCGGGGGATCTGGGAGAGTTTCTTGTGACTCACTCGAACGTTGGAATATGGAACATCTGGACGGGCGACGGCTTGCTTGCGGGAAACATTTTCCGCGACATGCGCGATCCAAAAGCGAAACCCTGGAGCATGCGTGAACATGGCCGTGGACTCAGGCTTGAAGAATGCACGGCAGGGCAGGAGCATTTTCAGGGGTACTTCTGCCGGGCTGCTGACAATCGTTATTACGTAGTTGCAGGTCATAATCATGCAAGTGTTGTTGAGGTTTTGGGTCTTGATGAGTTCAGGAGGATCCGCGGCGAAATAGTCGTGGCAGAGAAAGATGTGCGGGCAACGATGGACTGGGAACGTGACATCAAGGCGCAGGAAACCTACGAAGCAGCACGTGTGATTGACTGCATGAAGCGCGCATCGCGTTCGATTGTGGTGGACGGCAGCGACGACGACTGGGACGTTGTAAGCGCGTCAATCATTGGTGACGGGTGGGACGCGCGCTTCGGCATGCTTTACGACGATAAATACCTCTACCTCTGTTATTCCACAAGGGGGCGCGGGCCGATGAAAAACAGCGGAGGAGACTGGCGCACGTATTACAAGACAGGCGCGGCGGTTGATCTGCAGATGAGGACCGACCCGACTGTCGAGCCTGGGAAAAAGGAGCTTGTTGCCGGCGATTTCCGGCTGCTGATGACGGCTGTCGGCGGGAAACCTCAAGCCGTGCTTTACAGGCCGGTTGTGCCAGGGGCTTCCAAGGACGAAGCATGGAACATACATACGATGGTGTATTCCGTGACATTCGACCGTGTGGAAAGGATTGAGGACGCGCAACTGGCATACAGGACGGAGCAGGACCGTTACGTATTCGAAGCGGTTATTCCACTTGCCAGGCTCGGTTTGAAACCGGAAGAAGGCATGCGTCTGAAAATGGACTGGGGAATTCTGGTTTCGGGGCCAGATGGCAGTGAGGTGGTTCAGCGTTTGTACTGGGCAAACAAGGCCACGGCAATAGTTTCCGACGCGGCGGCGGAAGCCGACCTTCACCCTGATTTATGGGGCTTCATTCGGTTCGTTGGCGAAAAGGGAGGCGAGTGGAAACCAGAGGGGCCTGAAGTTGGTCTGGATGGCGCATTCAGCACGGACGAAAAAGACATCACGGACCTCCTTGAGGGGGAGTGACCTAAAGTCAATGTTCTTGGGAAAGTGGAGCGCTGTCGGATATTCTTGTGACTTCAAGCTGGAGAGCCGGCGCTGACGGGTCTTTTACTTGCCAACCATCCGCGACGCTGTAGCCCGGAAGCCACACTATTTGTCCGTTGCATTCGAAGATTGGTATTCGTTCGCGTTCGCATGCGGGAACCTTCGTGTCAACAAAGACATCCTGAAGTTTTTTAGTTCCCCTTAAGCCGAACGGTATGATGCGGTCGCCAGGCAGCCGCGTTCTGACCATCAAGGGGCAGGTGGCGGCCTTTATGCTCAGACTCGCTTGCGCGGGATAGATGCCTGGACGAAGTTTCCGATCCTTGATCAGTCCCGGCCTGATGCTTGCGACCACCTTCAAGCCGAAAGTTCTTAGCATTGTAGTTCCAGGGACCTTGATGATCGCGGCCCGTAATGGAGAAGACACCGTTGGCTTTTTCTTGGCCTGTGTGACGCGGATCAGGTTGTAGCGTCTATCAAGTTCGAGCCTGCCGGGAAGTTTGAGGATGGCGGATCCCTCTTCGCGCAGGGCAAACCTATCGAGCTTTTCGAGAAGGTTGAAGCTTATCCTCTCCGCCGGAACGCCGCATTTTCTCAGCCACATTCTCAAAACGCGTTTTCTGGCGGCGGCAGGCATACCTGGAAAGCCTCTAATATGGAGAGAATTGCCGTCTCGCAGCCTCGATTGGAGAATTCGCGAGGCAATGGAGTCCATCCAGGCTTCGCTTTCACGGGCTATTGCCGCGACACGGCAGAGTGCTTCGGATATGCGCGGATTGAGCTCACTGCGGAGTAGAGGAAGAACGGCATGTCGAATGCGATTTCGGGCGAGGGTCATGTCCATATTGGTGGAATCTTCACGCCATTCTTTCCCAAGGATGTTCAGGTATTCGATAATATCGGCGCGGCTTACATCGAGGAGAGGGCGCAGAATTTTTATTCCACAGACAGAGGATTCGATGGGGATGCCGGCGAGGCCTGCGGCTCCGCAGCCGCGCGCGAGCATCATGAGGACGGTTTCCGCCTGATCGTCGGCGGTATGGGCGGTGACGACGCAAGCTGCGCCCGTTTTGCGGGCTGTTTTGACGAGGAAGTCATACCGCAGTCTGCGAGCTGCCATTTCGAGTGATTCTCCTCTGCGGCGGAGACGCGTGTTTTTCAGGTCGGTCTTGCCAACGACGCAGGGGAATCCAAGCTGCCGGGCAAGGCTCTGAACCCATGTTGCGTCGGCATCGGCCTCTTTTCCGCGTATGCCATGGTTAAGATGCGCCACGGTGATCATCAGGCGCAATTGGCGGGCCACGGTGCTCAGCCCCAGCAGCATGGCTGTGGAATCGGCTCCGCCGGATACCGCGGCCAGAATGTGGCATCCCTTGTAGCCGGAGAGGCGTCTGACCAGGTCGCGAACCAGACGATGTCTCGAAGTCCCGGGATTATTATTGTACCGCGCCGGTCGCTGGGATTTGTGCGCCGCGCGGCGCGTTCGGCGTAGCGGCTGCTTCTGTGATTTCATAACTGGCGCAGACTTTCGTGTTCCGCTCAGGTTACAGGCGGAACGAGACGGGTCAATCCATCCATATAGGGTGCAAGAGGTTCCGGAAGGATGACGGATCCGTCTGCTTGTTGGCCGTTCTCCAGAATCGCCACCACGAGTCTCGGGCATGCCACACCGGAACCGTTCAGCGTATGCACGAACCTGGGTTTGCCTGACTCGTCCCTGAAACGGATGTTTGCTCTGCGCGCCTGAAAATCCTCGAAATTGCTGCAAGAGGATACCTCGAGCCAATCGTTCTGCCCAGGCGCCCAGAGCTCAATGTCGTAGCACTTTGACGCTGAAAAACTGATGTCTCCGGTGCATAATTCAATGACACGGTAGGTAAGCCCTAGCCGGCAGAGGATGTCCTCGGCATTGCGCACCAGCGACTCCAATTCGGCATAGGATGTTTCGGGAGTCACGAATTTGACCATTTCAACTTTGTCGAACTGGTGGACTCGTATCAGACCGCGGGTTTCCTTGCCAGCGGCGCCGGCTTCTCGTCGGAAGCACAAGCTGTAGGCCGTCAGATAGATGGGAAGCGGCCGTTCGATTATTTCTTCTCTGAAATAGTTTGTGACCGGGACTTCCGCCGTCGGGATGAGGTAAAGGTCGTCGCTCTGGATGTGATACATTTCACTGGCCAATTTTGGGAGCTGGCCTGTGCCGGTCATGGATGCGGGGTTGACCAGAACCGGCGGCCAGACTTCGATGTATCCGTGCTCGCGAACGTGGACATCGAGCATGAACTGAATGAGTGCTCTTTCCAGTTTGGCTCCCAGCCCAACAAACAGGGGAAAACCCGATCCGGACATCCTTGCAGCCCGACGCAGATCAAGAATGCCGAGGCGCTCGCCGATTTCCACATGAGTTCTGGGCTGAAAGTCGAATTTTCTTGGTTCGCCGCTCTGTCTGACGACCTTGTTGAATGACTTGTCAGGGCCGATGGGAATGGAGGGATGTGGCACATTGGGGATCAAAAGCATTGCGTCGCGCATTTCGGATTCGATAGTGCGAACGTCTCGGTCCAAGGCGGCGATGCGGTCGCCCAGCTCCCTCATGACGCGTTGTTTTTCAGAGATATCCTCGCCCTTTTGTTTCAGTATGCCGAGTTCTCGTGAGGTGCGGTTTCTTTCGTTCTTGAGGGTCTCCACCTCTGTCAGAAGCTCGCGGCGTTTGCGGTCGAGGGCAATTACTCTATCCAGCAGTCCGACATCGGCGCCGCGGTTCAGCAGGCCCTGTCTGACTTCCGACTCCTTCTCGCGTATTCTTCTTATATCAAGCATTCCTGCCTCCCATTTGTCCGCGCAGTGGGTACTAACAGGCGTGCGATCTGTTGGACATCATATCATCCGTGTGATGTCGAGAAAGAGAAAAATCTAATGTTTTGTCTTGGAGAACGGTTAATTTACTGGGATGGGGTGAGTTTGACTGATGCTGACGGCCTTTTTGAGTTGTGGACAAAGGATAGCGAGCGGCATAGCATGATCTGTATGACAAAGAACCTGTGTTTTTCGACCGTATGCTGCGCGGCATTGGCTCTTATGTTGGCTGCGCATGCTCAGGAAGATAATGCCGGCGCGATGCGGGAAAAGAACAAGGCGCGGGTGTCCGACTTCGATCGCAAGAATGCGGAAGTCTACGGCGGCAGGACGGATGTGCTGTTGAAGCCGGGACTTGTTGCCGACGCCACGGCCAGGATGGTGAAATTTCTCGCTGAGTGTACGAAGTTGAAGCCTGACGAAACAGTAGAGTTTTTCGTTATATCAGAAGACAGCGGCCACGATTACGAGGCTCTCGCGATTTCTTTTGCCAAGCCAAGCGACATTCACAATGCGCTTGAGTTCATAGGGCTGGCTCCTGGTGAGCCTGCGAACGAGCAGAAACGCAGATTTTGGCCGAAGGGCGAGCGTGTGGTGATGACTTTTTCGTGTTATAACAGCGAAGGCCCATCTGGCCCGGCTGTCCGCGTCGAAAGACTGGTGCACGACAGGCGAAGGGGGGGGACGCTTCCGGATGCGGGGCTTGTGTTTGTGGGATCGGCCATGGTTCCTTCTAGAAGTGATCCCTCCAGGCAGGAGTACGCTGCGGATACCAGGGATCCAAACTCAATTGCATCTGACTATAACGAGCCCTTTACGGTTCTGGACATACCATTTAGAGCGCCGCAACATTCTGTTTACGAGGAGCGTCGAGCCAGTGAGGCTTTTCGATTTGAGCCTTACTCGCTCCTGGAGGTTACGATCCGTCCGGAATACCCGAAGGAGAAACGGCGGGTCCGTGATTTGAGACTTGTTGCAGAGCCGCAGCCTGGCACTGCTGGCCGATCGCTTGGTGAGTTGGCCTTGGCCCTGAGGGACGAGAACGGAGCGACCCTGAACGACTCTCTGTCGTTGAATGATGTGCTAAGAACCGTGTCGGAGTTGGTGGATCAGGGAATAGATCCGTTCGTTGCAGTGGAATTTTCGTCGAATACCACCGTGAAGGCTGCGCGGGAGTTGTGCGTGGTGCTTTCGGCTGTTGACACAGAAAAGGGCATGAGAATTGAGCCTCCGCCGCCGGGCCATCTGTACTATCAGGCCTTTATTCCGGAGGAATCGTTCAGAGATCGCGCGTCGCGCGTCACGCAGCCGTGGGAGCTTGCGCTAAACAGGGCTGACGCCGGAATAGCAGCCGTCGTGACGCACATCGAGCAGATATGGAAGGACGATGAGATAAAGCCCGACTTGAAGGTGACGGAATATCAGGTTAATTCACCGTCCGATTTTTCTGATGTGCTTGAGAAGCATGGGCCGGGCATACCGGTCATACTTGTTTTTGCCGACGCGGCAATAACTCACGGGGAATTGATGGCGTATGTCGGGCCAGTGCTTTCAAAATATCCCACGATATATGTTTTTGTCGAAGAGCGTTCCGAAGCGAGTGCCGCTGACAGAAAGTGATGAGGCTTATTTCTCCCTTCCGAACTTCCGGGCCAGTTCTTTGTATGAGGTGAAAATCAGGGTTGGTCTGCCGTGCGGACACGTATAGGGCATTCTGGCGGCGGCCAGATCGTTAAGCAAACGCTCGATTTCCTCTATTGTGAGCGGCTCTCTTGCTTTGACCGCCGCGCTGCATGCTGCGCGGGCAGCAGCATCTTCCCTGAGCCGCTCCGCGCCAGCTTTCGCGCCACTTTCCTCCAGTTCCCTGCTTGTTTCCAGTATTAAGGCTTTTGCGTCAGTTCCGGCGAAATGCGCTGGCACAGCATCAACGATGAACGAATCTCCGCCGAAATTCGAAATGGCGAAACCGAGCCTTCTGAAAATGTCCATCTGGTTTCTCAGTCTGGCTGCGTCTGCCGGCATCGCTTCTATCGTTTCAGGTATCAGTAAACCTTGGGTGATGACGCGACCGGAAGCCAGATCCGCCATATATCTTTCGTACAAAACTCGCTCGTGGGCGGCGTGTGGATCCATGAGGGCAAATCCATCTTCGGTTTCCACCACCACGTAGAAGTCTCCGATCTGACCGACGATTCTGCATCGTTGCCAAGGGCTGGCTGTGCGTTGGAGGGATTCCGGTTGCGGCTCGCTCGGGCGTTGTCCGATCTGTTCGTTTTTTTGCGCAAAGTCAGGCTGCTTGGTGGATTCCACACCTTTGCTGGCGGGCTGAGTTGGAAAAGGAGTGAAGGTTTTGGAGCGCGGGTATAGCAGGCCTGATCCTGGGGGTTGCTGGGTTGGCTGGGCGTTGCTTTGCCGAGTGTGGGCGGATGTGAGGTATGGCTGGGGCTGGCCAATAGCTTTCGAAACGGCCGCAATTATCGCATCGCGTACTTCTCCGGGCCTGCGGAAACGCACCTCTTTTTTTGTGGGGTGAACGTTGACATCAACAGTTTCCGGATCAATCGTGAGCATCAGGAAAACGGAGGGATGGCGGTCTGATGGCATAGTGCGTCTGTATGCCTCGCGCAGGGCATGCGCAAGCACGGGGGAACTGGCGGCTCTCCCGTTGATGAAGAAGTACTGTTCAGCTCTGTCGCCTCGGCCGAACGTTGGCAGCGATACGTATCCTGAAACGTTTATGTCTGCCGCGACAAAACTCACCGGCCTGAGTCCGTTCATATATTCAGTTCCGAAAATATCGCGGATTCGATCTTCTGTGGATTCCTGCTCAGGCAGCCGATGTACTTCCCGTCCGTCCACCTTCAGGGTCATTCCGACTTCCGGGTGGGAGAGAGATTGGACGATAAATGTCTGCCGGATATGCGCCAGTTCTGTTTCGTAGGACCGAAGGAACTTTCGTCGTGCTGGCACATTGAAGAAAATGTCACGCACTTCCACCTCTGTGCCTCCTGGCGACGCTATCTCACGGATATCTGAGATTTTCCCGCCGATAACAATGATTTCCGTCCCCACGGCGTCTCCGCGCCGGCTGGTCGCGAGTCGGAATCTCGACACGGATGCAATGGCGGCAAGTGCCTCGCCACGGAAACCGAGCGTTGATATTCGCTCGATATCATGGACGGTCCTTATCTTGCTTGTTGCGTGGCGTTCGATCGAAAGGATGGCGTCGTCTTTACTCATGCCATGTCCGTTATCGCGGACGGCAACAAGTTTGCGGCCGCCGGCGGAAATTTCGATGGCGATGCGGGTTGCTCCTGCATCCAGCGAATTCTCGACGAGTTCCTTCAGTACGGATGCCGGCCGCTCCACCACTTCGCCGGCGGCAATTTTGTTGACGACGTCCTGAGGCAGGATTCTGATGCGGCTTTCGGAGTCCATGGAATAAGACTAGGCGCGGTTTCACATGCGTTGCAAGCCCGATGTCCGGTAAGCAGGCGGCTGATGAGCTTGGTTTTCTTGCTTGAGTCCGGAGTGATTCTGGCGGATAAGAGCGCATGTTTCTTGCGCCGGACAGTTTTTGTCGGTGTGGAGGCCAGGAGAACGCATGCAGAGAAA
>CALETX010000176.1 GCA_937920455.1 uncultured bacterium | reverse complement strand
GTGGTCAAACGAACAGGTTGGACTGGCGTTCACGATTGCAATTCTCCTGATAGGTGTAGCGGCTGCATTCGGAGGCAGATTCGTTGACAAGGCAGGGGCGAGAAAAGTCGCGACCCTGGCAGGCATTCTTTTTGGCATTGGAACCATACTGACGGGCCTTGCCGATCGTATTGGTTCTCTTTGGCTTCTCTATGCGGGATACGGTTTGATTGCGGGAACAGGAAACGGCCTCGGCTATGTCACACCAATTGCCGTGCTGGTGCGCTGGTTTCCCGACAAACGTGGCCTGATTACCGGACTGGCTGTCATGGGATTCGGTTTTGGGTCGGCAATAATGGGACAGATTGCGCCCTTGATGATTCCCAAGACGGCGATGGTTGACGGGGCGCTAAAAGTTACTGAAGCAGGGATCGGTCTCGAAAATACTTTCTATATCTTCGGCGCAGCATTCCTTGTCATTCTGCTGATCTGCGCCAGATTCTTAAACAACCCTCCGGAAGGATGGACGCCGCCTGCGCCGGCCGGCAACAAACCTGCGCAAGCGCAAACCCCGTCTGTTGATTTGACTGAAGCACTGAGAATGAAACAGTTCTACATTTTGTGGCTCATACTCTTCATCAATGTCACCGCCGGAATCGCACTCATCAGCAATCTTTCACCGATGGCGCAGGACGCCTGCGGCATAACTGCAGTTGCGGCGGGCACGGTTGTGTTTATAACGTCTTTGTTCAACGGAGTGGGACGAATCATATGGTCGTCTCTTTCGGATAAGCTTGGCCGCAAGATGACTTTCCTTTTAATTCTTGGTTCACAAGTTCCGCTATTCTTCATTCTGCCGCGGATGAGCAACGTGACTGCTTTCACAATTGTTGCATGTTACATACTGGCGGCTTACGGTGGAGGATTCGCAACTATGCCTGCGTATGCTGCAGACACGTTCGGCACGCGCAACATGGGCAAGATATATGGGAAGATACTGCTGGCATGGGCAGCAGCGGGAGTCGCAGGACCAGTGATGATGGAAAAGATCAAGACAGCGTCGGGCTCGTTCAGAGGAGCCATTTATATGGCAGCGATATTACTTGCGGCTGGCTTTGTCATCAACCTCTTCTACAGGAGGCCTTCACAACAGACTTCCTCATAAATTCGGTGAGATGAGGACACGCATGTCGGACTTATTCAAACTGCTCCAGAGCAAAAGGTCAAAAGCCATAAGGCAGATGGTCGAGAAAGGCTATCTGGCTCGTTATCGAGTCTATGTGGGCAATGCCACATGCGAAATTGCTGCAGGAGCAGGAGAAGTGTGGGATATCTTTCAAGAAGCAATCCGCAGCGGTCAGCTCAAGGACGTGTACCTAAGCGCAAAAGGCTGCGCCGGAAGGTGTAATCTCGAGCCAATGGTCGAAATCATCGAAAAAAACAAAATGCCTGTAAAGTACGCGCGAGTAACTCCAAAGAAAGCCAGAGAGATAATACAGAAACATCTTCTGGGTGGCGAGCCGATCAAAGCATGGACAATAAAGTAATGAAGCAATCTAATCCTGCCAAGGCGGTTGAGGAGCACATCTACTCAATTTCGATTTGCGAGGAACCTTCCTGCCTGAAGAAGGGGTCCAGGGAGGTAAGAATAGCGCTTGAAAAAGAAATCGAGAAGGCTGGACTGAAAAACAAGGTGACCATCCTTATTTCTGGCTGCCTCGGCATGTGCGAAAAAGCTCCTCTTTTGATAGTCAATCCCGGCTTTACCCTTTACGGCAACGTTGCTCCGGATGATATGACAGAACTTGTTCAGAGCCACTTCGTTAAAGGGCAACCGCTCGCGCGTCTTGTTGTCACAGAGGACCACCTGTTCAACCGTTTTTATCGTATCTACGGCGACGTAGCTTTCTTTGGAAAGCAGATGCGCTTGACCCTGCGCAACTGCGGTGTGATAGATCCCGAGAGTATAAATGATTATCTGGCGGTTCGAGGATACGAGGCGCTTGTAAAAGCCCTCGCATCAATGACTCCAACTCAAGTTATTGATCAAATCAAGAAGTCCGGCCTGAGGGGACGCGGAGGAGCGGGATTTCCTACAGGAACAAAGTGGGAACTCACCGCCAGAGAACCTGCCAACGAGAAGTTTGTCATCTGCAACGCTGACGAGGGAGACCCAGGCGCTTTCATGGACCGGAGCGCAATTGAGGGCGATCCGCACAGCATTATCGAAGGGATGATCATCGGCGGCTATGCAATCGGTGCGAAAAAAGGATATATATACATCAGGGCTGAATACCCGCTGGCAGTTCGCAGGCTTCAGATTGCCATCAAACAGGCGCGCGAACACGGCTTTCTAGGTGATCGCATATTGGGAACTGACTTTTCTTTCGATATAGAGATCCGTCTTGGCGCCGGTGCCTTCGTATGTGGAGAAGAGACGGCTCTCATCCATTCCATCGAAGGCGAACGCGGCATGCCAACAATCAAACCCCCCTACCCCTCTCAGCGCGGTCTTTTTGGCAAGCCGACGGTTATTAATAACGTTGAGACATGGGCTAACGTGCCTGTTATCATCGTTGAAGGCGCCGACTGGTTCGCTTCGTTGGGGACTGCAGGCAGCAAGGGAACAAAAGTATTCGCCCTGGCGGGCAACGTAAAAAATACGGGTCTCGTGGAAGTTCCCATGGGCACGACGATCAGAGAGCTCGTCTACGATGTCGGCGGAGGCATTCCAAACAACAAGAAGTTCAAGGCCGCACAAACCGGCGGGCCGTCAGGCGGCTGTATCCCCGCCGAATTTCTGGACACACCCATAGATTACGAGAGCCTTGCCCAAATCGGCTCCATAATGGGATCAGGTGGTTTGATCGTAATGGACGAAACCGCCTGCATGCCCAATATGGCGCGTTTTTTTCTGGAATTCACCATGGATGAATCCTGCGGCAAGTGCACTCCATGCAGGGAAGGCACTCGCCGCATGCATGAGATTCTATCCAGAATATGCTCAGGACAGGGAACGATGGAGGACATCGCGCAGCTCGAACGATTGGGAAATATGGTAAAGCGCACATCCCTTTGCGGGCTTGGCCAATCCGCTCCAAATCCTATACTTTCCACCTTAAAGTACTTCCGAAACGAATATGTGGCACATGTGACGCACAAGACATGTCCAATGGGCGTCTGCAATAAGGCAATGCAAGTTCAGCCTGTGACCGATGTGGATTGGTCGTTAGTCGCTCCTCCTTCGGTTGAAGCAAAGACTCAATGTTTGCATCTCCCTACAACATCTTCCACCGGAATTACACATGGAAAGGAGCAGCCAATCCGTCCGTCTGTGTTGAAGCAGAGAGACGCCGAATTTGAGACCGTGATTGCGTCAGCCGCTGGCGGTCCGAATCCAAGAAACCAGCTAATTGAAATGATGCACCGAGCGCAGGAAATTTATGGCTATCTGGAGCCTAACGCGTTGCGCCTGATCTCGGAGCGCATCGGGGTGTCAATGGCAAAAATTTATGGCGTGGCAACTTTTTATCATTTTTTCAGTCTCAAACCCAAAGGCCGTTTCAGCATTTCCGTCTGCATGGGCACTGCATGCTACGTCAAAGGAGCGCCAAAGATCATGGAGACGCTATCCAACACGCTCGGTATCAACCAGGGAGAGACCACCGAAGACATGCTCTTTACTCTCACCGAAAGCAGGTGCCTTGGCGCATGCGGACTGGCGCCTACTATGATGATAAACGGCCGCATCTACGGCGAACTGACTGAAGCCAAAACAATCGAAATCATTGAAAAACATAGATCAGCCGCCATCGGGAAAGGCTCCTGAACCCCCTCGTCTGGCTTTGTGAGTGTCTGTGCGAACAAATATGACGCGTGGAGGCAGTAATGAAAAAGAAGATACTAATTATAGACGATGATCCAGAGTTCATTGACTCTACCCGCACTTTACTGGAAAGCGAAGGCTATGAGGTTCTATCAGAGTCGAACGGAGAAGCCGGATTTTTGAAGGCCAAATCAACAAAGCCAGATCTGCTCCTGCTCGACGTTATGATGACCTACGATAGCGAAGGATTCGATCTGGCGAAGAAGCTGAAGCTAGATCCGGCCACAGCCGGTATTCCGGTCATCATAGTCACAGGTATTCAAAGGGCGAAATCCCTGCCGTTTGGCTTTGAGCCAGACGAGGACTGGCTGCCGGTGAAAAGGATCATCGAAAAACCGGTCAAGCCAGAGAACCTGCTGTCTATCGTGTCTGAGGTGCTCATGAGGAGCTAAAGGAATCTCTAATATTATCACAATCGCAAAAGCAGACAGAGGATCCAGCCGATGATTACGGCCCAGCTAAGAAACGAATTGGATAACCTCGCGCGCCAGTATCCGACGAGAGCCTCAGCATTACTCCCTGCCCTCGATGCCATACAGCGCGCAAACGACAATTACCTTTCCCCGGAAGATATCAGGGCTGTTGCACATATCCTCGGAGTACCGCCTGCTCGCGCTTTTGGAGTAGGCACATTTTATTCTCTCCTGAACGTCGCCAGAAAACCGGGCAAATGGCATTTGCAGGTTGACACCAACGTCCCCGCCCTTCTCATGGGAGCTGACAAGGTTCTTGCAGCCCTGGAGGAAAAGCTCGGAATTAGAGCGGGGCAAACCACCTCCGATGGCATGTTCACACTTTCAGCCGTGGAAGATCTGGGATCCTGCGCGACCTGTCCGGTAATCCAGGTCAACGACACATATTATGAGCGGATGACGCCGGAACGCGCAAAGGCGCTTATAGATGATCTGAAAGAGGGAAGAGCTCCCGATCCAGGTCCATCCTGCGACTGCAACTGGTCCACAGCTTGCGATGTGCTCCTGCATAACAGAGGCGAGCCCCAGGCAAGAGAAATAGAAAAGTATATCAATCGAGGCGGATACGTCGGGCTCCGCAAGGCGCTTCAGATGACGCCAGAAGCTGCGCACAATGAGGTCAAACGGGCTATAGTCAGGGGGCGGGGAGGCGCCGGTTTCCCGGCAGGTATGAAGTGGGGCTTTCTCGCCAAGGAAAAAGACAAGCCCGTATATCTAATTTGCAATGCCGATGAGGGCGAGCCTGGCACTTTCAAAGATCGGCAGATAATTGAATTCGATCCGCACTTGCTTGTTGAAGGCATGGCAATTGCGGCTCACTGCATAGGAGCCAAAAAAGCCTTCATTTATCTTAGAGGAGAATATCGCTGGATAGCCCATATATTGCGCTCTGCAATACAAGAAGCAACGAAGGCCGGTCTTCTGAACCATGTTGATATAATCGTGCACCTCGGAGCCGGCTCTTATGTGTGCGGCGACGAGACAGCGCTTATTGAATCACTCGAAGGCAAGCGCGGCCAACCCAGGCGCAAACCACCATTCTTTCCTGCTGCAGTCGGACTGTATGGCTGCCCAACGGTTGTAAACAACGTCGAGACATTGGCGTGCCTCCCCTTCGTTTTTGCAAGAGGCGCCGAGTTATTCAAGAATATGGGGGTGGTGGGCAACGCAGGTCCGAAGTTGTTTGGGGTATCAGGCCACGTCAATAAGCCAGGTGTCTTTGAGTTCGAGTTGGGCGTTCCTGTGTCCCGTGTCCTGGACGCTGCTGGTGGAGTGAAAGGCAAGCTGAAAGCTGTAATCGTGGGCGGCCTTTCTGTTCCTGTATTGAAGGCAGAGGAATGTGAAAATCTGAAGTTGGACTACGACTCGTGCCTCAAGAAGGGCACCATGC
>CALETX010000175.1 GCA_937920455.1 uncultured bacterium | reverse complement strand
AACAACATGAAAACCCCAACATATTTGTCAGCAAGGCGTTACAGTGATGGTCTCAAATGCATTCCAGTTTAATAATTTTCAGCGACATGGGCGAATTTTTTGAAGCACTGGATTTGAAAGCAATTATGAAGGCTGCATGAGTCTGAATGCAGAATCTGGGTCCAAAGCCAGAATGTCGAACCTTGATGCTTGAGGGATCAGGGTCTGACATGGAGATTCCAAGCGACCGAGTTCAGATATCTGCCCCTGTGAAGCCATTGCGTTCATTGTTAAACAGACTCGCCAGGATTTGCGGACAACATTGGTCTGGAACATCATTGAGCAGATTTGCACGCTCTTCTTCTGACCAAACCTTCAGATCACACTCCTCCAGGAAAAACGTTCAATGGACGCGCGCGATACTGTCCACAACCCTTCTATTCGAGAGGCACACTTCGTATGAACAAGGCGCAAACGCTGTGAGCCGCCTATCTCGTACCATATCGCGCCATGGCTTGCACTTCGTCGGCAACCATTTTCCTCAACTCAGGCGGCGATACCACCCTGCAGTGACGTCCCCAAGCCATCACCCAACGAAAAATCTCATAGAGACCGCCGGCTCTGAATGACAACTCTATATTGCCATCTTTCAGCCTCCGGATCGTCTGCCTAGGATGCCAGCGACGTTCGAGAACCCAGTCCGCCACCTTGCCGTCAAAGACTAGCGCCACGTGATATGTCGTCCGCGCCATGACGAAGCGGCCGAAAGCGTTCTCGAAAAATTTCCGAGCATCAAAGCCAGCAGGCATGCGGAATGATTCTTCTGCAATTTCAGCCCCTGTAATACGGGGAATCGAGAATTGGATGATTTTCCCTGTCTTGCGGGACTTGGCAAACAGATACCATTCGCCCGCAAGATTTGCCACATGGTACGGCTCAACAATATGCTTCCTGGCCTTTGGACAGCCCAATGGCCGATAGGATATTTCCAGACATCGGAGAGCGGTTAGTGCCCGCACGACCTGCACCCAGACTTTTCCGTCAATAGGTTTGGCCGGCGGGCTGGTAAAAGTGAATTTCGAATACAACAGCTCAGGCTGAAACGACATCTTTTCATGCAGCAAAGAAACAAGCTTGCCAAAGACCCTCTCCAAGTCTTTCGCCACTGGCGCACCCCTGTAAGCCTCCAAAGCCCTGGCAGCAACAAGCAGCGCCATCAGGTCCCCCTCACTGAGGCTGATCGCCGGCAGAAACCAGTTTCTATCAGTGTAATAGAAGCCCTTCCTTGCCCTGTCATACTCTATCGGCGCGCCAAGCTGATCACGGAGATAATCAATATCCCGTTGCACTGTCTTCTGGGAAACCTCGTAGTCGGCCGCGAAGGTTACGCAGTTCGGATATCCCCCGGATCTGATCCGGCTGTCCAGCTCAAGCAACCTTGCAAACTGTGCCTTTGTTCGGTTCATGGCCCGACGCCAAGATTCTTTATAGTATCAGACACAGTCACCCTCCGAAAGAAATTTTCCTGACGGACACTCCTTGTCCGTGTGAATACGCGAAGATGCCGGCCAGAAAGAATGTGGGAGGAGCAAAGATAAAAATGAAAACGATCAACTGTGCAGGTTCAATAACGCGAGCGGGCCAAGCACGAAGGCTCAGTATAGACGCCTACACAAAGCTGAAGATACGCGGTTATGCGGCGAATTTGTTTCGTCGCTATAAAAACAGCGAACATCTTGTGGCTTTCGTCATTTCAGCTCTCACCAATGCGGAACGTCGCCATCTGACGAATATCCTAGAGGTATATTCTCAAACCAGCAGGAGACATGCAGCGTCCCAGCAATGGTCTGAGGACCACGATACATTACTCCAGAAAACGGCGCGCCTGCTTTACAGCTCCAACGTCCGCGCAGCAAGCGTCACAAGAAAAACCATTCAAGGGCTGCTGAATCAGGGCATCCGGTCTCCCTCACCTCTCAGCCTGCCAGGTTCCCTGGTTAAAATTCGGAACATCTTTGACCTGTCGCTTCAAGAACAGGAAGTGCTGTTTTTGATGTTCGCCAGATGCCAAAATGGCCATCTCGATGATCTATGCTGTCATTGTCGAAACATCGGTGAATTTTCGCAATTGATCGCCGACGCGACCGCCATAAAGAAAGCGCTTGTCAGAAGAACGCTCGAGGGGAACAGCGTCCTGTTCAAGTCGGGTCTTCTTATCCGAAGCCGCATGGGAGATACGTGCGGTGTGCATGCCGACATTGTATTGTGGATCGAGGGAGGCGGGCATTCTGATATTGCCGATCATTTCTGCAAAATGGACAGACGAGATGTATTTGATCTCAAGACCTTCAACGTTCCATCTGAGTCACTCAGAATAATCCTTGCATTGCTGCGTTCCCCCTCCCCCTGCAACATTCTGATCTATGGCCAGCCTGGAACAGGAAAGACTGAATTCGCCAGATCAATCTCAGCCAAATGCAATCTTACAGCTCGTTTCATAAAATTCGCCGTTCCCCCGTCATCAGACAGAGACCGCAGCGATGACAGGCAGCTTGCGGTATCGGCAGGCATCACGGATTATCAATCCGCGGGGCAATATCCTCATTGTGGACGAGGCAGACACACTTCTCAATACCCGGTATTTTCTCCTCGGCTCCGAAAGATCGCCTGACAAGGCATGGATAAACGATTTTCTTGACTGCTCCAAGCACAAGATGATCTGGATCACGAATGGCACGCTCGCCATCGAAAAGTCCACCATGCGGCGTTTCAATTACGCTTTGCATTTCCCTCCCTTCGGAATCGCCGAACGGATGAGATTGTGGCAGAGAGAAATATGCAATCATCCTCTCCGGCGCCATCTGCCACCGCAAACTCTCAGACAGTTTGCTCGGCAATACAGAACAAATGCTGCAGGCATCACAACAGCGCTGAAGACACTCGCAGCCGTTATATCGCCGAAAAATGCGGATAAAGAATCCACGCGCCGTATACTTGCAGATTTGCTCACCCGCCAAATGGAAGCGACAGGCGATGATATGCGCAAGAAACTGGCCGACGCAGCCGGGGACCAGTATGATCCGGAATGCCTAAACACCGCGCCGTGCCAGACTCAAGTTGTCGCAGTGCTCAGAAACTTTGCCAGCCGCCTCGCTAATGAGCATGAATCGGATCGGCACCACCTCAACCTGCTGTTCTGGGGCCAGCCAGGCACGGGCAAGACTGACTTTGCGAAGTATCTGGCTGGCAAAATTGACATGGAATTACTGGCCAAGCGGGCATCAGACCTGCTGAATCCTTTTGTTGGCGTAACTGAAATGCTAATTCGAGACGCTTTCGCGGAAGCAGAGCGCGAACGCGCCATTCTTCTCATTGACGAAGCTGACTCAATGTTCACAAACCGCGAAACCGCCCGACATTCCTGGCAGGTCTCGCAAACCAACGAGCTTCTCACCCAGATGGAGAATTTCAAAGGCGTCTTGATCTGCTGCACCAACCTCATCAGCCATCTCGATCCGGCAGTTCTGCGAAGATTTGCTGTAAAGGTCGAGTTCAAACCCCTCACCGACAAAGGAAAGATCAGGTTATTCAACAGGTACTTCGGACATTTGGATCAGAATCTCGACAATCATCAGCAAAAAGAGCTTCTTGCCATACAGAACCTGACTCCAGGCGACTTCAAAGCTGTGTACGACCGTTATGCTTGCCTTCCCGAATGGGAGGCTGATTGCGACACGCTCATCAAGGAGCTGGCGGCCGAGACTGCCTACAGAAGCAACCGTAAGGCAGTCGGTTTCTCGCCGCTCTGAGACGCCCCTGATCCAGACGACTGTCCCGGAGCGGGAAATTGAATGTATTTACATTCTTGCTTTGAAACCAAGGCCGCGTTAGGTTACGCCGCTCTGGCGCCAGCTATCCCTAGCGATATAAGAGGAGCAGATAAATGTCACAGAAAAAAAGACAATACAGAATAGCCGTCATTCCAGGAGATGGGACCGGTCCGGAGGTCATCCGCGAAGGGGTAAAGGTTCTTAACGCCGCTGCAGCAAAGCATGGTTTTGGACTGGACACCGCATTCTTCGATTTTGGAGGAGAACGGTATCTCAGAACCCGCGAAACCCTGCCGGAGTCCGCGATCGAGGAGTTGAAAAAGTTCGACGCAATTTATCTGGGCGCAATTGGACACCCCAGCGTAAAGCCCGGCATTCTCGAAAAGGGCATCCTCCTACGCATCAGGTTCGAACTCGACCAGTATATCAACCTGCGTCCAGTCAAACTGTATCCGGGTGTAGAGTGCCCATTAAAAGGAAAAGGGCCGGAAGATATTGACTATGTCGTGGTTCGCGAAAATACAGGCGACCTCTACACAGGGGCCGGCGGCTTTTCCATGAAAGGAACACCGCATGAAGTCGCCATCCAGACAAGCATTTACAGCCGCTTCCAGGTGGACCGTTGCCTGAAATACGCATTTGATCTGACACGAAAGCGGAACAAGAAAAAGACGCTTGCCCTTTGCGGCAAGACCAATGTGCTCACATATGTCTACGACCTGTGGGAGCGCGCTTTCCATGAAATGGGCGAGACCCATTACAAGGACATCAAACGCGAATATTACCATGTGGACGCCACGTGCATGTGGATGGTTAAGAATCCGGAATGGTTCGACGTCATAGTCACCGGAAACATGTTCGGAGACATCATCACAGACCTCGGAGCAATCACGCAGGGCGGCATGGGCATAGCGGCAGGTGGGAACATCAATCCCGAAGGCGTCAGCATGTTCGAGCCGATAGGAGGCTCGGCGCCCAAGTACACCGGCCAGAACGTCATCAACCCACTGGCCGCCATCTGCGCCGGAGCAATGATGCTTGAAACTCTGGGCGAATCACAAGCCGCAGCCAGCGTAGAGGCCGCGGTCATGAATGTCACAGGCACCAAACTCAAGAGCCTTGCCGCCGGCAGGATGGGATATTCTACCTCAGAAGTGGGAGATCTCGTTGCAGAAAGAGTATAGGCTGTCAGGGAGAGTGTTATGAACTTCTACGGCAAAAACAAATACAACTGCGTTGTTGTTGGAATTGGCGCGGTCGGCGTTGAAATGGTCAGACTTCTGAAAAAGAGAAATTTCCCCTGTGCGTCTCTTTCTATTCTGGCCCGAAGCGAAAGGATCCAGGAGATAGACGGAACAGCATATTACGTCAAAACAGCAACTCCGGACGCCTTTGAAGGAATGGACTTCGCTTTCTTCGCCGGAACCGAAGGAGCAAAGGGCGCTTCTCAGACTCTTGGTTGGGAAGCCGTCAAACGTGGATGTGTTGTCATTGACAATGGCGACGATTTTCGAATGGACCCCCGTGTCCCTCTGGTGATACCGGAAATAAACGCTGACGCTCTCAAGGACCATCAGGGTTTCATTTCGAACCCGAATTGCAGCACGATTATTGCTCTTATGGCGCTTGCCCCACTCCACAGGGTCGCGCGCCTGAAGAGATTGATCGCTGCCACCTACCAGGCAGTATCAGGCACCGGCAGCCAAGCCGTCAAGGAACTCGAACGTCAGGTCAAAGAATGGGTGGATGGTCGTCCTATAAGCAAGGAGGTTTATCCCCACCAGATTGCTTTCAACCTTTTCCCGCACATAGGCAGCGTAAAGGACGCCTCCGGCGAGACCACCGAGGAAGCCAAAATGAGACGAGAAACCCATAAAATACTGGGCGACTCGTCAATAAAGGTTGTTTCCACCTGCGTTCGCGTCCCGGTTTTCAACGGACACAGCGAATCGCTCTTTGCCGAGTTCGAAAAACCTATTTCTCCAGCACAGGCTAAAGACATACTTTCACGCGCCCCTGGGGTGAAGGTCCTCGACGATGTATCAAACTCCGTTTATCCCACCCCCTTGCAGGCGTCAGGAGAATATGACGTCCTCGTTGGCCGAATACGGGCCGACGATACCATTCCAAATGGACTTGCTCTTTTCGTTGCAGGAGACAACATCTGGAAAGGCGCAGCCCTAAACGCCATCCAGATCGCCGAAGTCCTTACGCAACGCCGGCAAGCAGACGTTGGCAAATCGCCATGAAGAAGGAGAGGCGGACTCTTTACTTTTGATCCGTAGTAAGCTCAACACTTGCCCCTGGGTCCAGTCTGAGCGTCTGTTCAAAGTCGAAAAGCGTCCATCCTGGTAAGGATCTCAAACGCGTTTCGACCACCGTGTCGCCTGGATTGTGCACCTCAATGCGCCATT
>CALETX010000174.1 GCA_937920455.1 uncultured bacterium | reverse complement strand
TGTTTTCATAAGCTCGTAGGATATACGCATAATACGATCTGTGTTCGATTTGGCAGGACGCAATGTGATCCTCTGCTGAAAATAGCGGTTCCCTCAGCGGCACTGCTGATGTTCAGCATCCTTTACGGATGTGTTTCCATTCGTCCGCCACTAGATGCCGTTGTGGAAACCAAGGAAATGATCGTGACAGGCTACTGTCCGTGCGTGCTTTGCTGCGAATGGGAACGGGATTGGCGTTATAGACCGGTATTTTCCGCAGGTCCAAATAAAGGCCGTCCCAAAAGAATAGGCATGACGGCCAGCGGCGTAATGGCCAGACGTGGGACGATAGCGGCCGACCCTAAGTATGCCTACGGCACTGTCATGTACGTGGATGGATACGGCTACGGCCGTGTTGAAGACAGGGGCAGACTCATAACAGGTGACAGGTTGGACATCTTCTTTCCAACTCACCGGGAAGCAGAGGCATGGGGCGTAAGGCGCATTAAAGTGCAGATATGGCATCAACCGCGAGTCGGCGGACGCTGAATCCGGCTGTTCTGAACCTCCAGCGGTGCTGAGTATTACGCGACGCCGCCGGTCGAAAAAGCGGAGAACAAAAAGCGGTTCGACAGTTCGATGCGTTTCAGAACTGTTCTTTCCAGGATAATCTTTGTTTACACCCTGACGTAGACGGGGGATAAGCTGCGGCAGCGTAAAAAGGGCGCGCTGTGACGCCAGGCTCGCCTCTGGCACATGCCGGGTACCCTATCTGTGCAGGTAATCAACTGCGTCAACGCTGCGCAGGGAAAGAGGAGGGCCGAGGATTTCCCTCAATACTATTGCTGTGCGGAGCGAATCCCGGTTTTTCAGGGAGGCTCTGATAACTGATGACCGCTGTCCGCGCGACTGAGCCATCTGTTGTTTATCCTGTCTCGTTTGCGGCGCATATTGCGGAGCAGCTTCCGGCGCAACCGATGCGAGACTCGCAAATTGCGGATACGGGATGGCTTCCTGACCTGCTGGCACCGATTCCTGTTGTGGCGCGATTACCACAGGAGTTGGCGGCGGCAGAGGGATCAACGGCGGAGGACGTTTTCGCCGTTGAGACTGCTGCTTTTGTCCCTGTTGCGGGATTGCAGGCGGCTGCTCAGCAGGGGTCTCGGCTACCTTGCCTAGCTCTTCCAGAAACTTTCGGATTTCATCTTCCGGGTCGGGGATTCTCCGCCCGGGTTGCGGACGAGGAGGAGTTTCCACTCCTTTTTTGTCTGGCGCAGGCTGAGTGGGCATTCCTTGGTCATGCATGTTCTTGCGGGCCTTGGTGAGCTGAGCTATTATTGTTATGAGGACGATAATCAGCCAGATCAGCTCGGCGCCGGATGCAGCCACTGTTGTGAAAGCATGCATTGCCATGAAATCGTCCCAGGCCGCGCGCGGTTGCGTGAACGGCTCTCAGCGGGACTCGGTTTCCTTGCTCTTTTCTTCGCCGCTTATCGTTCTGCGCATGATCGTGTCGGCCTCAATATTCTGGAGCCGATAGAAATCCATTACCCCGAGTTTGCCTTCACGAAGGGCCTGTGCAAGCGCGCGAGGTACTTCTGCCTGGGCCTCGACCAGCTTGGCCTGCATTTCCTGGGTTCGCGCCTTCATTTCCTGCTCCATGGCGACGGCCATTACGCGCCGTCCTTCTGCCTCCGCCTGCCGAAGTTTCTTATCGGCTTCCGCGCGTTCGGTTTCGAGCATGGCGCCGACGTTTGCGACATCTTTGGCGCCAGTGCCTGCAACGCTTATATCGGCGATATCAATGGAAACGATTTCGAATGCCGTCTGGGAGTCCAATCCACTTTCCAGCACCTTGCGGCTGATGAAATCAGGATTCTCAAGAACATCTTTGTAGGTGGCCGAAGAGCCGATTGCGCTGACTATTCCCTGGCCGACACGGGCTATAATTGTGTCCTGGCCCGCGCCACCGACGAGTCGTTCCAGATTTGTTCTTACGGTGACTCGTGCCTTGACAAGAAGCCTGATGCCGTCTTTGGCAACAGCGTCGAGCATCGTTGTGCCGCTTTTTGACGGATCCGGGCAATCAATGACCTTGGGAATCACGCTGGTCGTTACGGCCTCCAGCACGTCGCGGCCCGCGAGATTCATTGCCGCCGCTCTCTGGAACGACAGATCAATATTCGCTTTGTCAGCAGCAATAAGGGCATTGACGACGTTGTCCACGTCGCCTCCAGCCAGATAGTGCGCTTCGAGAACATCCGTCGAGATGTTCAGCCCAGCCTTGATGCTTCTGATGCGAGCGTCAACTATGAGTGACGGCGGCACACGCCTGAGTTTCATGCCGATCAGGGATCCGATTGAGACATGGGCGCCCGACATAAGCGCCCGAATCCACACGTTCAGGAAATAGAAGAATATCCCGATCAACACGATCACCAGAATTGCGAGGACGCCGAACAGAATTACAACCAGCGGCATCCATGGAGCGGGATTCGTAGACATAGTTTACTCCTTCCTTTCAGGTTGATTTTCTGATCTCGAGACATTGAGTTCGCCAGGTTCCTTGACGTCCCGTGGGACATCGGCCTTGCGGACGAAAATGCGGCTCCCCTCTACTCTGACAACAACAACGAGTTCGCCCTTGCTGATGTGTTCGCCGGCAGTGATGACATCCCTGCGTTTTCCTTCAATGATAACGTAGCCAGATGGGCGGAGATCGGATGCGGCTTCGCCAGTCTTTCCTGCGAGAGTCACCAGTGAGGGATCGGCGGCCTTGGAATCGGCCAGACTGGTGGAAACTGTCATGGCCCTTCCGAGGCGGGTTTTGGGGAAGATTTTGATCCACAAGTAAATGGCCAGACCGACCAGAAAGACTATCGCGGCTGCAATTATGCCGCCGTAGGCCGGAAAAGCCTTGAAGGCGGCTATAACGGCTCCCAGCAGAGCTGCTCCACCCAGTGCGCCGAGAATTCCGCCGGGGACAAAGACTTCGGCGCC
>CALETX010000173.1 GCA_937920455.1 uncultured bacterium | reverse complement strand
CAGGAAAAGTCCGGCTTGTCTCATTTGAAAACAATACGTACACATCCGCCCGCCATGCCGCTGAAAATACAAATTGCAGGTCTATCACACTAAGGCGCAAACGCTGTTTAATAATCGGTCGGCCACACGGAATTATCTTCGTCTGACTCTTCCTCGGCATGGCGATAAATGTTGAAGTCAATGCCGGCAACATACCCCAGATCAACCGTCGCCTCTCCAAAATTCTCGCTGCAACCTTTGGCCAACCCCTGCTCCACTGCAATAACCTTGAAAGTAATCTGTCCCCCTCCGTTAAGAGCGCAACGGATATCATCCTTGTTCCGTCTTGCCCGCTCTGCCCTGGCCTTGGCAAGAGACACCTCCGTAACCCTCTCGACAGGCACATCGAAAGATCCATACGAGGCTTCAAACCTGACCTTGCCTGCAGAAATAGAAAGAAGCTTCCCAGACACTTTGTCCCCATTTTCAAACCTGATCGCATCCTCGCCGGAAAGCCCTCCACCTTCAACTGCAGTCGGCAACGTTCCATCCCAACTGCTAACAACAATCCCGCTTATCTTCAGATCGCCCTGATTATTTGGACGAAAAGTAAGCACGCTTCCCTTGCCCGCAAACCCAGACGGATCAATCCATTCACGAACCATCTTCCCGTCAACAAACAACGCAATGCTCCTCCGCTCCTTGTTCACGTATATCACGAACTTTGCCTTTTCACTCCGCCGATTTGAAAACTGCTCAAGATTCTCTCCGCCGCCGATGTTGCGTGAACCGGATTCGCGCGACATCCTCTGGAGGTAAATAGAGCTTCCGCTCACCTGCAACATATAACAGTTCGCTGGATCCGGAACCGCATCCCCGCAAAATGCCACCCAGAAGCTCGGATATCCCGACCGCCATTCCGCAGTGAATTCAATTCGGGCCTTGTCGGGAAAACTGTCTATCGCCCTGGCGACAGGGTACGGCTGCGTGGCATAGAGCGCCCCATCTCTATAAACCCATGTTCTGGTCCGACCCGTCTTAGAAACCGACCATTCGTCAAGAGACTTGGGACCAGCATACAATATTAACGAAGATGTGCCCTGCGGACGTATCGCATCCACCATCGCGCGACGGATAACAAGCTTGCCAGCATAGGGAGTCTCCAACACCACCTCATTTTCGTCCAGTGAAGCAATACTCCCAGGCAAACTGTCACCGTTCGTAAGGGAAACAAGCGCGTTTTCGCCCGAACAATCTTTTCGCCGTCCCTCCAGAACTATTCGCGACACCGCTGACAAATCAAACTCCACAGAGGCAGAAGCCGCAAGGGGCATCCAAACCACGCCATTCGAGGACGCTGAAACAAAAGATCCGTGTAGCCTGTCCTTATTGACAAACTCCATGATATGCCCCGATGTCCGCCGGTCCGCCGCTCTTTCCAATGTTTTGTCTTCCTGACGCCCCCCCGACGCGCCATCTGCACGTCCCCTTTCAACAACAATTTCCCCGAATGTCCCCCATGCCGCAACCATCAATGCGGCAGCGATCATCATCTTGGCGCTTTTCATTTCTCATCTCCTCGCTCTTCTATCTCTCGTATATCGGCAAGTATCTGTAGTTCAGAGCAAGGGAAAGAAGAGCAGTAGCAGTGCAAAATGCCGGGCCTTCATCTCCCTGCCAACTTCCATCCGAACCTTGCGTTTCCGTCATAACTCTTATGTTTACCCTATTCCACGCGTCCCATGCTTCCGCACTCTCATGGAAAAACGCCTGGGCGGCATAGTAAAGACAGTAAAAGCTGTCCATCCGGTCCGACCCGCCCGTATCATGCAGATAACGCATCGCCGCCCTGAACTCCCCGGACTGTTTTCGCCGCGCCAGCGCAAAGACTGTCGCGCCGATCGCCGTGGTGGGCCTGCCGGAGCCCGACGCGCCGGTATAGCCAAAACCGCCATCCCCTGATTGACAACTTCTGTAGAATTCAAGTCCCCTCTCAATTGCTCTCTCAGGCACTCCTATGCCGGCATTACGAGCCGCAAATAGAGCCACCATCTGCGCGCCGCTCACAGTAGTGTCAGCGTCCCTGCTCTCGGGCGAATAGCGCCATCCCCCAACCGCATTGCGCTTCTGGCTGGTAACAATAAGATCAACCGCCCTTTTGAGAGCCGGACCGATTCGGTCGTCATTCACATGGCCGTAGCATTCGGCAAGCGCAAGCGTTGCAAAGCCATGATTGTACATGCTTGATCCTATGTACCCATTGTCTCGATTCGACTTCTCCAGAATGTAGTCCAGCCCGCGCCTTATGTTTTCGGCGTAAGGGCCGGCATTGGGGTCATCACCATGAGCCAGCATCGCAAGCAACGCTAACGCAACCAGCGCCGGCTCGCTCCCATATTGCGCGTTCCATGTGCCGTTCCTAGTCTGAGTCCTCGCAAGATAAGCAAGTCCCTTCATATAAATTGAATCAACTGCCGGAGGAACAGGGTCGCCCTTATAAACCTCTCCGTCAACCTCCTGTGCCCACACAGCCACATTGAGGGAAAAAACCACAAATGCTGCTATCCCCCCAATCCATGGCCCCCCTCTCACTTGACATTCTCCTCTTCTTCCATTGCGCGAAAATATGCCTCGATCTCCTCCCTGAATTCTTCGGGAAGATCGGGTTCAATGGAGCCTGCCATCCCACTTCCCCTCCTC
>CALETX010000172.1 GCA_937920455.1 uncultured bacterium | reverse complement strand
GGTGGCGCCATCGAGGAGATGTCCCGCAACCTGCTTGCGGTCGGCGGAACAGTCATGTTTGCCGCCACGCCCGTCCGATGGCGAGTGATCGTTTCCCTTCCGCCGGACAGCGGCACCGGATTTCTCGTGCGGACAGAACTGGTGCCTCTGGAAGAACCCATCGAAGTTCTCGAGGCAATGAGCGCCTTCGAAACGCCATACGAGTACGACGGCAACGAGCATATCATGACCGTGATTTCGCAGCAGCCGGTGTACAGGTTTGAAGGCAGCAGGGAACTCAACGGCGCAGGGTTTATGCATCCGATATGGTATTACGGACGGCCTGGTCGGGCGCATCTGACAGCGCCGAGTTCTTCGCCCATGCTTGCCTGTCGAGTGCAAGCCGCCGACGGGTCCAATGAACGGTGCGTAATGTTGATCGGAAACTGGCATATTACGTCTGTAAAGGATATTTTCGCGCAACCCACAAGGGTCCTTAACGCCCATGGAGAGGACATTGTCTTTCCAGACAAGAATCTGCACATGCGCGACGGACTCAGAGGCATGAAGTTCCTCATGGGGGCGGTAAACTGGAACAATTCACTGCACAAAGACCCGAATGTGCTTGTTGAGCCAGGACCAGGACTCAGACAGGAGCTGATAGTTGACATCAGACCCTCGCTGCCCGAAGGACGATGGGACGGATGGCTTGCAGACGGCTGGGAAAGAATGGTCCGCATGCATTTCCCGAAAAACGGCCTGGTGCCAGCCTATCAGGTGGCGCGTTCACGTGGCGCGTCGTGGATCGGCGCCGCAGAATGGCTAAGGGACAGACTCGCCCAAAAGGAGGGTTGCCCAGGCTTCTTCTATCCGAAAAGAGGCACATGCGTATATGCGCCGGGAACCCGGCCGAAGTGGGACGACGGTGTGCCTCTGTTTTCCGGACAGTTTGCCGGCCCCCTCGCCTATCTCGCGGTTGTATGGGGAGACGAACTTGCCGCCAGAGCCGCTGATAAAATGGAATATCTTTTTCTCAAGGACAAATCCCACCGGCCGGATCAAATCTGGACCATTGGCCCAACTCCCATTATAACCTCGATTCTTCGTAAAGCTCTTGTCGCCGGCGCTTCCAAAAAAGCGCTTGCTGTGGTCTGCGACTATATCCGGAAACGCACCGATTTCGTGCTCAATCCGCCGCAGAGTTCCAGACAGGGAGACGCCGGGATTCTCGCGTGGGATGCATACGCGAATCTTCTGGCGGCAGAACTATTCGATAAAAGAGCGCGCCGGACAGCCGGCTTGCAACTGCTCCACAGGGCAAACCGCAGACTTTACGATGAATTCTGGAAGTTCAACTGCGCAGCCGAAGGAGACCTCGTCGGCGCAGGCAACGCCAGACCTTTCGGCCACGGAATAGCCATACACGCCAACATTCTTGCCTGGCAGTGCTCGGGCGACGTGTCTTTCCTCGATGCGGCAACACGATTCGGGAATCTGCTGCTAAGCATGCATGTCATGGCCGCAAACACATCCGAATCGCCCGATCTCGACACCCGCGGCTGGTGCCATGGCTCTACTGGCGGACGGGATCAAATTGCCCAGATGCCGCCATGGGAAACCGGCTTTTCTCTGCAGCAGCTTGCACCGGTCATCCTGGCAGGCCGCGGACGCGCCGGTATGTACGATGCTCTCTGGCTGTTCGCCCACACCGGCCTCTGTCAGTACCCGATCGCTCGAATATTGAAACGCATCTACAAGCCGAACATGGCCGTCACGTATCGGCCCATAGATTCGCTACCCACCGAGCGGGAATTCTATCTACGCCTGCCTTACCTTGCGTATGAAAATCCTTGGGATCAGACGATGCTTGCCGGGTATCAAGGCGTAGAAGGAATAATCCTCTCCCTGTTTCTAGGCGGAGGACTGGTGAGCTCAGATGATGATCGGGTACTCGTCCTTGTCCCACAGGCGGCCGTCTACGACACCGGCGTCGTCAAACGCTTCGAAGCGCATCTTTGGAACCCTACCGACTCGGCTGTGACAACCACCCTCGTGGCAAACGTGGCCGCCAGACGGAATAGATCCATGAAATATGAAGGAGCTGTCGCCGGCCGGCTCGCACCTTCCGACCCGCGCACAGTGGCCATCACCATCCCTTCACGCCGAGTGCTCAAGGTTATGTTCAGATTTGAATGAGGGAAAATGACAAACGAAACCAATATGCCACTTATCGTCCACATGATCGCCAACGCGCATCTGGATCCCGCCTGGCTGTGGACATGGCAGCAGGGAGCCGATGAGTCTCTGGCAACATGCCGCGCTGTATGCGATATCCTCGACGAAGATCCCGAGCCGACTTTTACCCGCGGCGAAGCCTGGCTTTATGAGCAGATCAGACTCCTCGATCCAGACCTTCTCGAAAGAATAAAGGCGCACGCGCGATCGGGACGATGGGAAATCGTTGGCGGCTGGTGGGTTCAGCCCGACGTCAACCTTCCCACTGAAGAAGCTATCGTTCGCAGTGCTGCTCTTGGGGCGAAGTGGTTCAGACGCCACATGAAAGTTGGCAAAATCTGCGTTGCGTACAATGTTGACTCGTTCGGACATGGAGCCTATCTGCCACGCTTTCTGCGGATGGCTGGACAAAAATACTATGTGATGATGCGGCCCCAGGAATTCGAGAGGCCCTTGCCGTCCTTCCTGTTCCGGTGGCAAAGTCCGGACGGGTTCGAGGTTCTCGCATTCCGCATCATCGGCGGATATGCTCACGGCGGGCCGGACCTCACGCAGCACGTTGAAAATGCAGTGGCCAACGCTCCGCGGGATGTCGGACATGTCATGTGCTTCTACGGCGTCGGCAACCATGGCGGCGGCCCAACAAGGGCAACAATAGAGTGGATCAAGAAACATCGCAATTTTGCGCCGGGAGTCGAACTCCGGTTCTCGACTGTAATCTCATTCTTCCGCTCGGTTGAGAAAAATCGCAGAATCCTGCCGCTTGTTGTGGGGGAGCTGCAAAGACATGCGCCCGGCTGTTACTCGGTCTGTGCTCATCTCAAACGCGGCATCCGGCGCGCCGAATTGTCAGCCGTGGAGTGCGAAAACCTTCTCGGCGCTCTTCCCACCCCAGATCGAAAGCGTTTCGCAACCGCCCTCGACGGGGTGTGGGAAAAAATA
>CALETX010000171.1 GCA_937920455.1 uncultured bacterium | reverse complement strand
CTATCATATCATCTGGCAGTGCGCAAAAGGAGAATGGAGGAATCCGTGTTGGACGAAATCCCCGGCATCGGGCCGGTCAGAAAAAGACTTCTGATGGAGCGCTTCGGATCCGTTCGACGCCTTGCGGCAGCCGACGAGAGTGATATTGCCCGAACTGCGAAAATAGGATACGAACTCGCGCGCCATATCAGACAGGCACTTTCGAATCGAAAGGAGGTAATACAGCAAAGTCAATGAGAATTCTGATCGTAAAGCTGAGCTCACTGGGCGATCTCTTCCATGCTCTGCCTGCGGTTCATTGCTTGAAGCAGCATTTTAAGGCCGAGATTCACTGGGCGGTACAGAAGGAGTATGAAGTGCTGTGCAAGTGTTTCACGGACGTCAATCGGGTTATTCCTGTTGACCGGCGCTCTTTTTTTCCCAACCTCCGGAATCTTGCGTCGGAACTGCGTCAAATCGAATACGACATGGTAATTGACATGCAAGGTCTGTTGAAAAGCGCATTGGTGGCGCGCCTGGCCAGGGGGAGGGAGAGGATAGGCCCTTCGTTTCACAGGGAGGGATCGGCGTTGTTTTACAATCGGGTTGCGGGGCCTCGGAACCTTGAGCGGCACGCTGTGGATCAGATAATGGACGTTGTGAGAATGCTTGGGGCGCCTGCTTCAAGGGTGGAGTTTCCGGTGCGTTTTCCCGATATGCATGTGATCGGTCGAAGGCCACGAGTGGCTCTTTTGCCGCTGTCCAGATGGGTGTCCAAGAACTGGCCACCGGAGTCGTTTGTACAAGTTGCGAAGAAAATAAAGGAGAAGAAGGAAGGGTCTTTTTTTGTGCTTGGAGGGGATGGTGACGCTGAATTCTGCGGTCGAATCCAAAGGGACATAGGAGAGGGCGCGGTTTCTATGGCTGGGCGTCTCAGTCTACCGGCTTTGGGCGGCTTCTTGAAGCAGATGGATCTTGTGATCGCAAATGACACCGGACCCGTCCACATGGCTGTTGTCACAGGGACGCCAACCGTTGTGATTTTTGGACCGACTGACCCGCGGAGAACCGGTCCGTATGGGCAGAAGAGCAGGGTGTTGACTGCAAAGATCGAATGCCGCCCGTGTTTTTCGCGGACATGCAGATATGGTATGCCAAAGTGTATGGCAGATGTGACGCCTGGCGAAGTTGCGGAGACGGCTTTGAAGATGCTTCGGTAGGAGCTGCCATTTCCGAATTTCAGGACGGAGCAGTGATTTTTATGTGCTGGTCAGCGGATGCTGGTGAAAATGTCAGGAGGTTAGGGCGAGAAAAGGATTGTCCGGGGAGAAGGCGGCGCGTATAGTGCTTGAACATTTCGCGCATAGAAAGGGAGCATGGCGCTGGTTGGGAACGAACGGATGACGTCACAGGCCGCTGATTATAGACGGACTTTCAGCTTCAGAGCATTCGCGATAGGGACCGCGTCTGCCATCATAATGGCGGTTTGGGTGCATTTTCACGAAGTGCTGGTGCCCGGCGCTAATATTCTTGCGGAAAACAGTCCTCCGGCTTCTGCGATAGGGGTTTTTCTCGGCGTCATAGCCATTGCAGGTCTTGTGGCAGCGATCAGACCTGCTTTACGGCTGACCCAGGCCGAGCTGGTGGTGATCTACAGCATATTGGTCGTGTCTGCGCCGCTCATGTCGCAGGGGATGTGGCACCGTTTTCTGGGTTTTGTCGTGGCCATACCAAACTACCGGCACAATCTGAATCTGCTTGACAGTTATTCGGAGAAGCTCTGGCCGCACGGCCCTCATCTGGTGGAGAACAGGCGCATGAATGGGGGGCTGGGGCCTGACATGACGGTGGAACCTGCTGATGCATGGCGGCCGGTCATTTCGGACGAGTCGCAGATCGGAAAAACAGAAGCTGTCGAGCTTGTAAACAAGGTGGCAGGAGGTTCCGATTCGGCGAAGTCCCTGTTGCGGGTGCGGTTGAAAAGATACGTGGGGCGGAAAGAGCGGCTTGTGCCTGGCGAGACATATCATTTCAACGCTTTGGTCAGGCTTGAGGATATGGAACCGGGCAGCAGGTTTGTAGCGGAACTGGTTGCCGATGGAGGCTCCCGGCAGGAGCTTTTCGTGATGGGGCGCAACACGGACAAGACGTTTAGCAATCCCGGCGGCTTTACGCGAGTTGGAGAGCCGCATGTGAGCCTGCCGAGGGATATTTCTGAGTACGCCGATTTGGTTTTCCGGCTGGAAGGGGCAGGAAGGGCCGCTGTAACCGATGTGGTTTTTTTCAATAACGAGGCGCTTGCCAGGTTGTTCAAGGGGTTCAGCGAGACTCGTGAAAGTGACTATCCGAAGCTCGCGGACAATGCGCGTGATTCAGTACTTGTTAGGCCCGACAACCTTTTTTCTCCGAAGGGGCTGGCATATGTGCTGAAGGGGTATGTGCCTTACGCGCAGTGGGCGCAGCCACTTCTGTACTGGATATCAATTGTCATGGCCGTTTTCCTGGCTCTTCTCTCGCTTGCGGTGATTTTCAGGAAGCAGTGGGCAGAGCACGAACGTTTCTCGTTTCCATTGACAATGCTGCCGCGGCTGATCATTGAGCAGAAAGACGACAGCGGCAGGATATTCCGCCCGCTCTTTCGGAAGAAAACATTTCTGGCAGGTGGCTGCGTGGCACTGGCGCTTTGCGCTTTACAGGGCATCGCATACTACATTCCCGGGATGCCCAGCCTCAGGATTGTGGTGAAGTTAGCTGACTACTTTGAGAGTCCGGCCTTGAAAGCGTTTGTGGCCGGCATGTACGCGGGCGGACAGTTTGAGGTCATGTGGCTTGTGACTGCGATCGCTTTTTTCATCGAACTCGACATGTTGCTGAGCATAGTTCTCTTTTACTGGCTCGCCAAGATTCCATATTATTTCGGCGAAAGCATGGGATGGAAGACCATTCGCGGTCCGCTGGACAGCTTCCCCTTTCCGCACGAGCAGCATATAGGGGCATTTTTAGCGCTGGCAGTAGTGGCGGTGTGGGCCGGACGCAAGCATTTGGTGGGTGTGTGGCGGCGAGTTTTGGGTTTGTCCGGGGCAGCGGACGATTCTGCGGAGATGATGCGGTATCGAACTGCTGTGGCATTGCTGCTGGCGTCTTTTGTTTTCTTTGCCCTGTGGGGGATGTTGACCGGCCTTGGTGCGGGGCCGTCGCTCTTGTTCTTTGGATTCATAGTGCTGTGTGGGTTTTCCGCGGCTAGGATACGAACCGAATGCGGAGCGCCATGGACATATTTTACGCCTTATTTCCCATATCTGCTCTTTTTCCTGTTGGGAGGACTTCAGACTTTCAGAACCGAAACACTGCTTTTGGCTTATTTCGCGGGCGGATTTATGGCAGTGGCGCAATTTCTGATGTTTGCGCCGAGTCAGGTGGAGATGATGCATTTGGGGGGGCAATACCGCGCCAAGCCTTCGGGAGTTGGCTGGGGGTTGATCCTTGGCGTTCTGGCGGGCGTGCTGATCGGCGGATATGTTATGCTGGTGTGGGCTTATGGAAGAGGTGGAGAGAATATTCCGTACATGCGCGATTGGGCGATCCGTCAGGACTGGTATTTTTCGACTTTGAGGAATGCCTTAGCTGAGAGGAATGCGAGGGACCTTGCAGCTGCCGCTCAAGGGTCTGTTGGCGCAAGCACGGCTCAAGGAGGTCAGGCAGGGCCGATAACGGCTGTTATAGCGGGTGCTTCTATTACCGGTTTGCTTGCCTTTCTGAGAATCAAATTTGTAGGCTTTTGGCTGCATCCGATAGGGTATGTGCTTTCCAACACATATTTTGCCCCCATGTGTTGGGGCTCTCTTTTTGCAGCATGGCTGATCAAGAGCATCGGGCTCAGGCTCGGGGGACCGCGTTTCATACGAGAGCATTTGACACCGTTGTTTGCTGGAGTGGCATGTGGATGTGTTGTGGGAATCTTTGTTTGGGACATTGTCGGCATGATACTGATGGCTCTTGGCGAGAAGGACATATTCACATGCTGGCCATAGGTAGGAGATCTGGTCCTGATTGCGCATTATGAAGAGAATCGCGGCGAACTTATTGCTATTGGCAGTCCTGTCTGTTGCTGTGGTATCTGTGGTGTGGGTTTTCAACCGCGCTGCAGCGCCGCAGGAAAGGGTTCTGCCGCCGGACGTGACAAGCCGGCCTGATTATTTGGCGATTCTGGATGGCATCACGGAGAAGGGACTGCTTGAAGACCTGAGAGTCTTATGTTCTGGCCCTTCGCGAATGTGCGGATCGGATGGCCTTGACAGGGCCGGAGATCACATCGGCGCTGTGTTGAGAGGGGCCGGTTACCATGTTGTTGAGCAGCCTTTCAGAGTGACTGTTCCTGCAACCAGATGGTGTGGAGTCGCTTCGTCTGACGGCGGCGAGCTGCAGGGGATCAGAATACATCCGATGGGGCCCAATTGGTTCAGGACCGCGACTACTCCGCCTGCCGGTATGCGCGGAGTTGTCTACAAGGGTTCTCTTGGGCTGGCCAGGGAGTTCAAAGACGTCAATCTCGACGGCAACTTTGTCATGTTGCCCATCGGCGAGTCGTGGTCCACTGTGGCAGGGATGGGGGCCTCCGCCATTCTTTTCTACGACGACGGGCGGCCCACGGTTTTGGCGAGATGGGGTTCCTCAGTTGATGCTTCGATTAATGTTCCGAGATTCATGGTTACAGGCAAGGCCGATCTTCTTGTTGGGAAAGAAGTTGTCATCTCGTGTCGAGTTGATTTTGTTCAGGCGCGTGTTCGCAACATTGCTGGTTTCCTCGAGGCGGAGGGCGCTGATGAAGCTGTCGTCCTGAGTGCGTATTACGACTCGGAAAGTTACGTTCCGGATCTTGCTCCCGGAGCGGAGCAAGCCTCTGGAGTGGCTGTGCTGTTGGCGGCGGCGCGCGCCGTTGCTGCGGAAAAAGCGCCGCGGCGTCGGACGGTTGTTATCCTGGCGACGGCCGGTCATGCGAGGGCGCTTGCTGGCGCCAGGGAGTTCATGAGGGCTATCGGCATCAAGGAGCAGCGAGAGCGCGCCGCGCGGGAGGCGGAAGAGGAACTTCAAAGCACGGTCCGAGATATTGAATCTTTGAAGAATGCTCTCGAGACAGCGTCCGACGCGGCATATTGGCAGGCAAAGGACCGTGATGCCGAGCGCGCATACTGGGCAGGCCGCAGCAAGAATGCCCACCGATGGTTCGTCAAGTGTCTGAAGGAGACTATAGATCTGGATTTGATGGATACGGTTGAACGCCAGACCGCAGCACGTGTGGAGTGGGTCAGAGAGGGGATGCCCGTCAGGGACGCCGCCGGGAATGACGCCAGATCGTTTTCTTCCTACGCTGAGGCGCGTCAGGCGCAACAGAGAATACAGGCCTTAATCTCCGCTCCGCCTGAAGTCCTGAAGTCGCGGTGGTCGGAATATCTTGTCGGCTCTCAGTTGCCCGATCGTCTTCGCCGCGTAATAGAGGCGCGCCTGGAAGAGCTGGAGATGCGGGCTGAAGAGCAAAGCGCGCGACTTGAGCTTGCGAAGAGGCTTGCGCACTACCGCAGGATACTCTTCCTGGGTCTTGATCTCAGTTCCAGGTCCGGACGTCTGGCTCTTGTCTGTGGGGACGAAAACAGAGCGTCCACCAGCATGCCGGCTGATTCAGAGCTCGTGGCTTGCATCGAAGAGGCTGAGCGGTCTCTTGACGCTCTGAGCGAGAATAAAATTTATGAGATGATGGGCAGGGAGATCAAGTCTCCTCGCCTCCGAAATCTGGCGCGGCTTGGCGATTGCAGGAATCTGGCTTTCATAGGGACATGGTTTGGAGCGCCTCTTTATTTCGATTCGTCGGCGGCATTCTGGGCCGGACACACGAGTTTCACAATAGTCACGGACGATGACGGGCGTGTGAGGGTTGGAACACCGTTCGACACATTGAAAAATCTGGAGAACCTGGGGCCGAATGAATCCCTTGCTGAAGGGGAGACTCCGCTTGGGAATCTCGCAATTGCCGCAAGGATAACTGCGGGTGCTGCTTGTGAAATGGCTTTAGGGAGAGGGCGCATTATTCCTACCACTCTAAGGAGTTCCATTTACCAAATCCGGGGTCAGGTTGTCAGCCAGGTTGGCGACAGTCTAACGCCGGATCATCCGATGGCTGGGGCGTTGGTTCGCGTGCGTGGTTCGCACCTTGAGCAGACGCCGAGGGGAATGGGCACCGATGTGCTTGTAATGGCCGATGGCGAGGGTAATTTTTCGATCCCTTTTATCTGGCCTAGCGCTCTTTCGATAGACTGGGAGAATCCGGTTACGCTTGATGCTGCGGTGTGCAGGGCGGAAGACGGGGAAGTAACATGGACTCTTTCCAGTCCACGGAGCGGGCCGCTTGCCCCTTACAGTGTGTCGGGAATACCAATTGCGCGGATGAGCCGGACTCTTGCCATGCCGGTGGTTTTCAGATGCGCGGCCGTGCAGCTCATACCGATGAAGGATCCTGCCACTATGAATCCCTACAAGGCTGTGGACTTTGTGGAGAAGCGGACTATGGCATCTCCGTCAGAGTTCAAGGTGGAGACTGCGGCAGGATCTTATGTGTGTTTTGTTCCGCCCGAATCGCGGTTGTTTTTCACCTTCAAGAAGGGCAAGCGATCCATGCCCAATCTAATGGAGATCAGGGCGTTTGCGCTTAATGCGGAAGGCCCGGCTGACGGTTCGAAGATAGACATTCGGGACGAGATTGTTGGGCGGGCGTATCTTGCGGCTGATCATCCACGGATCGCTGACATCGAAATAGACGCGGCCAAGAGCATGGCCCAGGTCAATTCAAGGCGCATACGCATTCAGCAGCGCTACAACATGGCCGATGAAATGATTGTGTCTTACAACAGCAAAGCCGTCGGCTTGGCTGAGGATGCGGAGGAAGATTATCTGGGGGGGGCCAAAGTACAGGCCAAGAGAAAGGCGCATGACTCGATAGCGTACAGTGCGAACATACATCCCGTGATACGCAAGAACACCTCCGACGCGATAGCTGGGATACTGTTCTATTTGTTTCTTGCCATACCTTTTGCTATTTTTGCCGAGAAGCTGCTGGTTGGGCATCCTGATCTGAGAGTTCAACTGGCAGTGCAGGGCGTTATTTTCCTGGTCTTTTTCCTTGCGCTGAAGGCGACCCATCCGGCGTATCAACTTGTTCGCAGCTCGTACATGATTCTGCTGGGCTTTGTGACATTTGCCCTTGCATGCCTGGTGACGGCGTTCCTTTCGGGACGATTCTCGAGCGGAATGGCGGAGATCAACAGACGGATTCAGCAGAGGGCGGAGGTTGCCGATGTGTCACGCGCGAGCGCCGCAGCGACCGCTTTTGTGCTGGGACTGAATCAGTTACGCAAGCGTCCAGTGCGCACGGGGCTCACCGTGGGAACTCTTGTGCTGACCACTTTCGTCATGCTGTGTTTTGCGTCGGTGGCGACCGATCTGAAGGATATTGAGTTTGCGCTTGGTCGGGCGTTATACAACGGCCTGCTTGTTCGTGACAGGAATCTGCAGGATGTCAGTCAAGCGGTGCCGATGCTGCGGGAACTGTATGGAGAGGAGCACACGGTTGCGCCGCGGCGGTGGGGCGGTAATTTTTCATACAAGCAGGGAATCACTCCGGCTTACGCTGAGTACGAGATCACGAGGAATGTCGGCGAGCAGAAGAGCAGGGCCATCGCAAACGCATTTCTCGGCCTCAGTGTGGTTGAGCCGGAGATCACGGGTGTTACGAATGCTTTTACCATCGTGACGCGATGGTTCGAGAACGACAAGGAGTTTTCGTGCTTCCTGCCTCAGTATCTTGCGGATTATTTGAGAATAGATGAAACGGCGATTCGGGCCGGCGAGGCAAAAGTGATCATTGGAAGTCGAGAGTACGCGGTTTTGGGAATTTTTGATCCGGTCCGGCTTGCATCCATAACGGATCTGGACGGGAACAGCCTTCTGCCAGTGGATATCATGACGGTGCGGCGGCACATAGAACAGATCCAGACCGAGGCCGCGACGGAGGATGTGAGCGATATTCCTGAGGACATACCGCGCCTTGACGGTCGGCAGGTTGTCATAACGCCTGTTGAGGCGATGCCTGCTGCGATTCTTACGGCATCAGTGGCCGTTCGGTTCTGGGGCGTGGACTATGCGGAATCAAGAAGGCTTATCACCGAACACCTGGAACGGGTGGCCGAGCCGGCTTATTATGGTCTGGACGGTGTGGCCTATTACGGTGGCAGGTTCCGCCGCTGGTCGGTTGAGGGCTTGATGGATCTTGTACTGCCCATTGTGATTGCCGCGCTCACTGTCCTGAACACTATGCGCGGCAGCGTGTATGAGAGGAAGGGAGAGCTATATGTTTTCAACGCGGTTGGGCTTTCGCCCACACACATAAAGGCGTTGTTCCTCGCCGAGGCAAGCGTATATGCGGTTGTGGGAGCGGTTGGAGGATATCTTTTGGCTCAGGGAGTGGGGGCGGTGGCACGTCTCGGCGGTGCGACTGGGGGCCTGAGTTTCAATTATTCATCGCTCTCGTCGGTTGTGGTAAGTGGAGTCATTATGGGTGTTGTGTTTTTTTCTAGTGTGTTTCCAGCCCGGATGGCCGCCCGGCTAGCCGCTCCGGCCGAGATAATGACGAGGAAAAAGCAGACTGCGAGCGGGGACGTGATGGAGTTTGATCTTCCCTTCACTTTCAACAAGAGGGACAGAATTGCTATAGTGCCATATTTCGTGGACTGGTTTGACTCGTACGGTGAGGGCTCTGCTGGCGAGTTTTATTGTTCGCCGCCTGCGGCTTACGTGCGAGTGGAGAAGGACGGACGCGTCGCTCCAGTCGTGGAGACGGTCACATGGCTCAAGCCATACGACCTTGGTGTCAGTCAGAGTGTGGAAGTGGTTGTGCGTCATCTTCCGGACACGGGAGACAATGTGGCGACGATTTCAATGACGCGCAAAAGCGGCGACAAAGATTCATGGGAGAGGTGTTGCCACGCGTTCATCGGACTTGTGAGAAAAAGATTTCTCACCTGGCGTGCAATTCCCGAGAGCGAGCGTTTGCGCTTGCTTGAGCGGGGTCGGAAGATGCTTGCTGGTGGGGCAGGGGATGCGGCTTCATGAGCGATAAGGGACAGGAACAGAAAAGCGCCGGCAAATCGGCTTTCGTGCTGGATCCTGAGCTTGAAACTTACAGAACTCTGCTGGAGACGCCCAAGTCATTCGGCGAGGGCTTCACGTGGGTCTCTGT
>CALETX010000170.1 GCA_937920455.1 uncultured bacterium | reverse complement strand
CCCTTGCGCACAAGAACGCCCGGTATGCTGTTGCGCTCCAGGATCTTTCCAACTGCGATCCTGAGCTCGACAATCCCAACGGTGTTGTGCTGGATGGGATCATATACGGCGGCAGAGACGCGAAAAGTTATGTTCCTGTTCAGGAAGCTTTTGACTGGGAGCATGGGATAATCGCTTATGGAGCATCGCTGGAGACTGAAACGACCTTCGCCATAATTGGCAAGGAAGGTGTATCCGAAATAAACCTGATGAGCATCCAAGACTTCGTGTCTATCCCGCTCGGCAAGTATGTTAGGAACAACCTTGATTTTGCGCGGAAGGTTCGGCGGGCTCCGCGGGTATTCGGCGTGAACTACTTTTTGCGCGACAGGGAAGGCAAGTTTCTTAATGGCATTCGCGACAAACATGTGTGGGTCAAATGGATGGAAAGGAGGATTCATGGCGAGGCTGGAGCGAGGCGGGGCCCGACCGGGCTCATCCCCATATACGAAGATCTCGTTCCGCTGTTTAAGGAACTTGTGGGCAAGGAATACAGGCCTTCGGATTATACTGCGCAATTTACAATAAGAGTCCCCGAAAATCTGGCCAAGCTGGATCGGATCGAGAAGTTTCATCGGGAAAACGTTGAAGATGCTCCACCTAAGCTATTCGAAATTTTGAGCGCTCAACGGAAGAGGCTTTTGGACCTCGGCGCCAAATACGGCGATTACGTGACACCAGACAAACTGTCGGTTGTGGTCTGAATCAAGGTGTTGTATCCGCGTCCGCGTTGGAGCGGCGCAATCTCAGTATTGCAGCCAGATACGTATTGTCGGTGCAGTCTCATTTTAGGATGAGCAGCGACCAGACGACCAGATTTGATGTGCGGCAATGAGTGCATTCCCTGTGGGTGGCGAGCGCGTAACCAGTTTTTAAGCCAAAGCTGACTGGCACTTTGGCTTGCAGTAGACTCTCAGAAAGAGGGGCATTTTGTTTTTCTATGAACGGGTTTCGCGGCGGCCTTTTCTTTTGGCTCCATGAAGCGCTTCAGGAATATTAACGTGCGCAACAGGCCACGCAAGCATTTGCAGCTCAGCATTGCGGACGAGGGGGTGATACCTCTCCAGTTGCGGACGATCTGTAATGTGGAGTGGGCAAGCTCGCACAGGCGAGAGGACTTTCCTGGGTGGAACCAAAACTGCAAGCCGGTGAGCAGATCGCGGCCAGCACATTGGCAGACAGGAAGGCAACGTCTGTGATTGCTGGCGAGTCTTGCTTATGCAAACGCCTTGTTTCGGATGGAAGTCGGGTTTTCTGGACACGCTGCTTGTTGGTTTGTTATGAGGAGTAAGGGGATGACGCAATGAAATGGACCATGGAAAAGATAACAGCACTTGCTACGGGATATTGGGCATCGGCGGCCCTGAACGCGGCGGTGGATCTGGGGGTATTTGATGTTATGGCCGGCGGCGAAGCAGGCGTTGCCGAGCTCGCAAAGCGGATCGGCTGTTCGGACGCACATCTGGATCGGCTTCTGCATGCGCTTGTCGGCCTTGGGATACTCACGCAGCGCGGGGATCGGTTTGCCGTAGCCAGGAGCGCTCAGGAATATCTGAGTCCTGCGTCACCGGTATCTCTTCTTGACGCATTGAAATTCAACGCTGATCTGTATCAGGTGTGGGGGCATTTGGCCGACTGTGTGAAGCAGGGCCGGCCGGCCATTCCTCCCGACGCCCACCTTGGTGGCGACGCCGAACGCACTCGGCGTTTTGTGATGGGCATGCACAGCAGGGCGATGGGCATGGCCTCTGCGCTTCTGTCCGCAATTGATGTGATGGGTTGCCGCAATTTTCTGGACGTAGGGGCTGGACCAGGCACATTTGCCCGACTGCTGGCCGAGCGCACTCCTGGCCTGAGAGTGACGTTGTTCGACTTGGAACCGGTTCTGCGTGTGGCAAGGGAGCTTGAATCGGGCTCACCTGCAGTCGGAAGGATTGAGTATCAAGCAGGGGATTACAGAAAAGATGATCTGCCCGGCGGCTTCGACGCGGTTATGTACTGTGGGGCACTGCATCAGGAGGATCCGGAGGGGGTTTGTGCTGTTGTGAGGAAACTTTACGGCGCCCTTACAAGGGGCGGGCGCGTATGGATTGTTGATTTCATGCTGGACGCTGACCTCAGCAAGCCGGTGTTTTCGGCGCTTTTTTCCATCACAATGATGCTTACAAGCCGCGGCGGCCGGGTGTATGGTGAAGCGGAGATAACGGAAATCGCACGGAAGACGGGTTTTTCGGAAGTGGAAGTTCTGAGGCCACTGGGTTGTCCCTACCGTATAGTGAAAGGGCGCAAGCCCTGAGATGGCTTGGGCGGAGGATTACATGAGCGAAGAAAAAAAAGAGAATGGCAAAGACGTTGTGAGCGAGCCCGAAGTGCTGACAAAGGGTGGCGGTCAGGCGGCTGAGGACAAGACGATTGTTCTTGCCAGACATGTGTTTCCGCCGGTGTTGCCGATCATCCCTGTGGGCGGTCATCCCATGTTTCCGAGGATGTCGGGCCCGCTGGCTTTGGATGACGAGGGGATGAAGGCGATGGTCACGGATGTCGCGAAATCAAAATCGCGGCTTGTGGGAGTGGTCCTGCGGAAGGATCAGCCTGAAGGCAGCGGATCCAAGAAGGCCGGGGCGAAGGATCTTTATGGGGTTGGTGTGATAGCCGAAATTCTTCAGTTGGCGCAGACGGGCCCTAACGAGCCTCTTCATGTTTTGCTGGGGGCGCTGGAGCGGATGAAGATAGACGATGTGGTTCAGGAAGAGCCACACATACTTGCTAGGGTGAGTTATCTGATCGAGACGGAGATGTCGGTCAACGACGAGCTGAAAGCGTACTCTATGGAGGTTGTCAAGACTGTCCGCGAACTTATTCAACTTAATCCGTTGCGGAAAGAGGAGCTTGCGGTGTTAATGAACAGAGCGAGTCTCAATGAACCCGGGAGGCTGGCCGATTTCGCTGCGGCGTTGACCAGCGCAAGCGGGGCGGAGCTTCAGGAGATTCTTGAAACTATCAGTATACGTCAACGGCTGCGCAAGGTGCTGGTTTTGCTTAAGAAGGAGATAGACGTTTCCAGAATTCAGGCGCGCATTAGCAAGCAGATAGAAGAGAAGGTGTCTAAGCAGCAGCGCGATTTTTTTCTGAGGGAACAACTAAAGGCCATCAAGAAGGAACTGGGACTTGCAAAGGAGGGCAAGGAAGCGGAGATAGAGCGCTTCGAAAAACGGTTGTCGGGGTTGAAACTAACAGAAGAAGCGGCCGAGCGGGTGCAGGAGGAGCTTGAGAAGCTGAAGCTTCTGGAGCCTTCATCGCCGGAATTTACCGTGTCAAGAACGTATCTTGACTGGCTGACGGTGTTGCCTTGGGGAGTCTTTACGCAAGACAACTGTGATTTGAAGAAGGCGCAGAGAGTTTTAGAGAAAGATCATTACGGATTGCAGGATGTGAAGGAACGTATTCTTGAATTCCTGGCAGTGGGCATCAAGAAGGGAAGAATTTCTGGCACGATACTTGCATTTGTCGGACCGCCGGGTGTGGG
>CALETX010000169.1 GCA_937920455.1 uncultured bacterium | reverse complement strand
TCAGAAAGATGTTATCCTTGCGGCGGACAATGCCGGGAAAGGTGGCGGAGCTGGTCATTACCGGCTCAGCGGTATTGGCATAGAGGGAGAGGATGGCAACGTCTAAGGTTGTCATGGCGACCAACTTGGACATGATTCTCTTTCTCATGGGGCCGTAATGGACTATATATTCAACCATGGCCGCTTGCACTAAAAGAATGATCTGGGCCGCATGTGCGGTGTTTCTATCTGCATTTCTTCTGTTCGAGGCGGAACTTATGATCTCTCGCGCGTTGCTTCCGTCCTACGGTGGGTCATGCGTCGTGTGGGGAACAGCAATGGTGTTTTTTCAGCTTGTGCTTCTTTTGGGGTATGCATGGTCCAGCGTGGCCAGGTGGAGGTTTCAGGCCCGTTCTTATGCCTTGTTTCATATTGCGGCTGTAGCAGTCTCGGCCGTGTTGTTGCCTCTGAACACGATGACAAGCGGATTCGGAGGGATAGGCATAGTTTCGGTCCTCGCATGGCTTGTGCAGTCAGTTGGGATGCCAGCGTTCCTGCTTAGCACGACAAGCGTGTTGACGCAGTGGTGGTGGATGGAATCGCAGGAGGGGCGGCCGGAAAAGGCGTATATACTTTATGCGGCGTCCAACGCTGGATCTATCGCCGGTTTGCTTGCCTATCCTTTTGTTGTTGAGCCGAGTCTTGACGCGGCCGCGCAGCAGAAGCTGTGGAGATGCGCATACGCGATCCTGCCTCTGTTCCTGTTTCTGAGTAGGCCGCCTCGGGCAAGCGAAAAGTTTCCTGCGTGTGTCGTCAAACCAAACGCAGCTCTAAGGTGGCGAAATATCTTGCTGTGGTTTGCGCCGAGCGCCGCTGGCGGGGCGGTGCTTCTGGCCACTACTAACATGATAACTCTTGACGTGGCATCTGCGCCGCTGTTGTGGGCTGTTCCACTTTCGGTTTATCTGGTGACGTGGGCGCTGGCGTTTGGGACACATGATGCGGTGCCTGCCTATGCGAAGACATCTTTTAAATGGGCGTGTGTGGTTGGATGGCTGCTCTATCTGATGTCGCTTATGAGGTTTTCGCCGCCGGTCCTGGCAGCGGTGGTGTTGTACTGCGCAGTATTGTTTCTGGTCTGTCGTCATTGCCATGGGTTGGTGGCATATCTAAAGCCGCTCAACGCGGCATTGATGCCGTTCTTTTATCTCGCGATCGCCGCTGGCGGTCTGTTCGGAAGCATGGTTGTGGCATGGTTGACACCGTTGCTTGTGCCATGGCTCGTGGAATATCCGATGTCGCTTTTTATGGCGGCATTGGCGGTCTCCGTATCTGAAGTCGACCGCTCCAGGAATGAAAAGCCTGTCGCCGGCATGTGGCTTCCGTCGCTTGCCGCATGTACAGGAGTTGTGGTGGCTCTTGTGATTGTGCCTGCGGTTGTTGGCAGGATTGTTTCGTTTGGCGAAACTGGATCCAGATTGTGTTTTATCGTCGCCGCTGTTCCGCTTTCGCTGGCGATTCTTGGCGCTTCGAAGCGCCCAAGATTACTGCCGGTGGCGCTTCTGGCCGCCTTGAGTGCGTCTTTCTTCACTTCAGACATCGCTTTACAAGCCAGAACCATTCACAGAGCAAGGTCGTATTATGGGATTTTTGTAGTGTTTGAGCGCGGTCCTTTGCGGTATCTTCAACAGGGAGCGGTGCAGCATGGCAGGCAATATCTGGACCCCGATGTGAGGGATGCGCCTCTATCATATTATCATCTCTCTACGCCGGCGGCTGAAATCATGCAGTCTGGCTCTCTCTGGCGGCGGGGCATTGCGAGGAGGGTTGGAATGATTGGCCTTGGGACCGGCGCATTGGCTGCGTATTTGAGTCGTGGTGATGAGATGACCATTTACGAGCTTGATTCGAAGAATATTGCCGTTGCTGAGAAATATTTCTCCTACCTTTCCTCAGCGCGATCAAGAGGCGCAAAAATCAGTTTCGTGACAGGCGATGGACGAGCGTCCCTTAGAGCGCAGCCGGCTGGTGCGCATGACCTGTTGATTGTTGACGCTTTCAGCAGTGGATCTGTTCCAATGCATCTGCTTACCGTCGAGGCGTTGAGGGAATATGTCAGGACTTTAGCGTCAGGCGGTTTGGTTCTTGTACACGTCTCAAACAGGTATCTTGATCTGACGCATCTGGTTCTGAGTTGCGTCAGTGCGGCCGGATATTATGGCTGCGCCAAGGATAATGCGAAAAATCCTCATCCCGATGCGGACGTTTCGTATTGGGTGGCGTTTTCGTCTGACAGGCAGGTAGTACAGCGGCTTGTTTCCGAGTTCGGATGGAGCGAGCCGCCGGCGGAGAGACGGCTGCCCAGGCCGTGGACAGACGGGCGCAACGCGATAGTGGAACTGTTGGCGTGGGGGCATTCAGGGAGTATTCGGCGGTCAGAATAAAGGCTCGACGGACACCTGCATTTCCATTTCATCATCATCAGGTGCGGCAACCGCAAGTCGTATCCGGTGTCGATCCGCAACGATACGGCCAACCGGCCACGACTGGGGAGGCCAGATGCGACTGCCGGGGGCCAGGCGCACGCGGGAAATCGTTCCGTTGCGTCCCTTCAGGACGCAGACGGCAGTGAATTCCGGCGCGTCGGCTGCTGTTTTTTCCCAGTAGAGAGTAACATCCGTAGCATCATCTGGATCTTTAGGCGCGAGAGAGAAGCCCCTAAGGAGTACCGGTGATGTGCCTTCTTGCACGACGCGTCCGCGGAAGGATGGCACATGTTCAGGGATGGTCACGAGCGTCGGAAACGGGATGTGGTCAGGGTCGGCATCGCTGCGCTCGAACGCAACAAAAGGATCAAGGTGTGCACTTAGTTTCCATCCTTTCCCCTCAAGAAGCTTTTGTAACCTCAGATAATTGTCAGGAGCATAGAAAGCCCTGGTGTGGAAAGTAAGGTGGTCGTCAGTGTTTATCAGGATGACGTCCAAATCCGCTGGGGCGGGGTAGGGGATGGTCGAGAGGGTGTAGCGGCCCATATAGATGTGATGCAAGGAATAAAGCCTTTCACGGTGGGACAACGGCGCGAGGAACTCGAACGTTGCCGCGACGGAACGGTCTGGCTGAATCGCCTGGACGACGCGTCGTTGGAGTTCAATCACGTCAGGTGCGCGTTCGGCATGAGGCATTATGCGTGGAACGATCGTCAGTGTCAGGAGAAGGCTCAAGGGCGGAAACACAGAGATGAGAACCACGGCAAGCAGTCTGGGGATGGTGGAACTTCTATGTTCGAGGACTCTTCTGATGCCGAGTATGGCGGCGGGGAACAGGAACGGAATGAATTCAG
>CALETX010000168.1 GCA_937920455.1 uncultured bacterium | reverse complement strand
GCTGTGCAGGCCAGGTATGACAAACTGATTGCTGAAGGGCTTCTTGTCCAGTCGCGCTGGGGCCTGCCGGAAGACATCGGCAAGGCCGTCGCCATGCTTGTTCGGGGCGATCTGTCATATTCCACCGGCCAGGTAATAATGGTTGATGGCGGCTATTCGGTGCGTCGTTTATAAGGTTTTTACAGGTTCATGGTAGTAGATGTGCGAAACAGCTTCTGTCTCACAGTTTGGGTGTTCCTGGCGCTGTGCACGTGCTCTGCTGAGATAATCATCGTGCAGGGCAGCGGTTCGTGTCCCAACACTGCCGAGCGTAACGCTGCGGCCGTGGCTGCGAGTCGGTGGGAACGCTGGCTTGGCGATCTGGGTTTGACTGCTCGGGTCGTTAAGGACGAGGATTTTGGCGCAGGCTTGCTGGGGTTAGGCAGGATATCAGTTTTGCCATATAACCCTAATCTTCCGGCGAAGGAACTGGCAGAGTTGCGCAGTTTCATGGCGCACGGAGGACGTCTTGTGGTTTGTTATTCGGCGGATGAAAAACTGGCCGACATTATGGGTGTTAGGCTTGGGCCCTACATTGCCGCAGGGCGGTCAGGCAGATGGGAAGCGTACAGATTTCTTGAGCTTGCTCCTCCGCACATTCCAGACCTGGTTCGCCAGCCGGCGCGTAACATAAGGCCGCCAATATCTGACAGTCAAACATCATGGACCGTTGCTGTATGGCAGGATGGAAACGGGAGCATCCAGCCTGAGGCGGCATGTGTCAAGGCGCGAGGGGGATATTGGTTCAGTCACATTTTGTCAGATGATGCCGACGCGTGGCGGACGAGGCAGATGATAGCAGCAGTGCTGGGGTCACTTGATCCTGCGGCATGGCCTGTCGTTGCGCGCCGGGTTGTTAAACGGGCAGGAACGGTGGACATGTTCGCGTCGTTCGACATCGCTAGCAAGTGGATCGTCTCTAATGCGCAAGACTCAAGGTCGGCCGGCAGAGCTCGAGCTTTGCTTGCTGAGGCAGATATGCTCTACGTCGCAATGGCTGATCTTGCCGCCAAACGCGATTATGGAACTATGATGGAATTATGCGGCAGGCTCGATGCTCTCCTGTTTGACGCTTATGCGGCCAGCGTGTCGGTCCGTAAGAACGAATTCCGCGGCGTGTGGGCAAGACCTGGCTCTGGCCCTGAGCCATCCGAATGGAATCGAATGGCCCCTCTCTTGTCGCAGAGCGGCTTTACTGATGTCTTTGTCTATTCTCTCAGTCCGGCAATTTCGTGGTGCTTCAGCGGCCAAATCCCTGTAGCGCCAATCGTGAGGGAAAGAGGCGATTATCTTGAGTCGGCTCTGAAAGCGTGCCGAGCCAGAGGTCTGCGGGTACACGCGTGGATTAGCTGTTTCAATCTCGACGGCGCAAGCGAGGGGATTATAGCAGATTTTCGCAGAAAGGGGCGCCTGCAGGTTTCAGACACGGGCAAAATCGTGCCGTGGTTGTGTCCCTCACAAGAGCGCAACATAGTATTGGTGAAGGACGCTGTTCGGGATCTTTTGAGACGGTACGATGTTGACGGATTGCACCTGGATTACATCCGATATGAGAACAACCACGTTTGCTATTGTGGCCAGTGTCGGCAAGGTTTTGAGGGCGCTTCTGGCCGTACTTTTGCAAATTGGCCCGCAGATGTGATGAAGGGCGAGATCAGAAAGGATTATCTTCTCTGGAGACGTCGGCGGATCGAGAGTCTTGTGAGGGATGTCGCGACTTTTGCCAGGCGCGAGCGGCCAGGCATCATCATTTCCGCGGCGGTGTTCGGCAAGTATCCGACTTGCGCGGACAGCGTGGGACAGGATTGGGCAGCATGGGCGCGGGCTGGCTATGTTGATCTTGTTTGCCCCATGAACTACACAACGGACATGGCGCGGTTTGAAGAGTACGTTGTGTCTCAAGAAAGACTTGCAGAGGGCAGGGTAATAGCCGGCATCGGGGTAGCGGCCAGAGAAAGCAGGCTAAATCCGGCTCAGGTTATCGAGCAGATACGCATTGCTAGACGAGCCGGAGCGAAGGGTTTTGCTCTTTTCGAGCTGAACCGAGGTCTGGTGAACGAAATTTTCCCGAGGCTGGCCATGGGTGCGACCAGCCATGAGTGATGGATGCTCCTCTGCGAAAGTTATGGGACATGGTGGTTAGCATGCCTCGAAACAGGGCTTTTTTATGGAATAATTCGACGGTTTGCGAAGTGTGATCAGCTTGGGAACAAAGAGAGGGGGTGGCTGTATGAAAAAGAACTTGTGTTTGACGATAATGACATGCTTTTTGTTGGGAAACGCATGGGCCCAAGCGCAACTGGACGTTGAGGCAGGTTATGTACTGCCTGGATACATTGATGTTGCCATCCCGGGCGACGCAGGCACGCGATTTTCGTTGACGGATGATCTTGAAGCTGAGCGAACGCTGTCGTTTCGAATGCGGTATGGGCATGCCTTGGCTAAAAACCATTGGGTGGGGTTGCTTGTGGCTCCTTTGACTGTGGGATCGGAGGGGAGATTGGCGAGAGATATCAACTTTAATGGGGTGATATTCCCGGCTGCGACATCAGTTGGAAGTGTGTTCAGATTTAACTCGTACCGCTTGATTTACCGTTACCTGGTGCATCAGGGTGAACGATATCGCTTTTGTTTCGGCGCAGCCGCGAAAGTTCGTGATGCATCCATCAGACTCGAAGGCGGTGGCATGGAATCAGAGAAAACCAATGTCGGGTTAGTGCCATTGTTGAGTTTCGAGCTGGGCTGGGCGCCTTTTAACAGATTTGCTTTGGTCGCAGACGGTGAAGCGCTGGTTGCGCCTCAAGGCAGGGCGGAGGACATCCTCTTTGCCGCGCGTTACGATATCAGTCCAAGCATGGCTCTGAATATCGGATATAGAATTCTTGAGGGCGGCTCAGATACAGATGAAGTTTATACTTTTGCATTGTTCCATTACATTGTTGCTGGTTTGGCTTGCAGATTCTGAAAGCCCTTGTTGTGAAAAGCCCTGGCGGATGCTTTTGCGAGGAATTGGTCTGTGATTGCCTGGGACGATTTCTGACTTGTATTGCCGGATAAAGACGGAAGGGCGAGGATGTGAAAAACGTGTCCGGTCTGGCCGGGTGGCTTGCCGCTGCTTTTACTGCTGCGTTGTTTGGTTCCAGATATGTGCCGGGCATGTGGTACGAGACTCTTTCCAAACCGGCGTGGACTCCTCCCAACTGGATTTTTGGCCCGGTCTGGACACTCATTTACATAACGATGGCGGTGGCCGCGTGGCTGGTATGGCTGAAGGTTGGCTTCGCTGGTGGGAAGATGGCGTTAGGTCTCTTCGTGTTTCATCTTTTCCTCAACGCTGCGTGGTCATACCTTTTCTTCGGTTTGCATAGACCCGATCTGGCTTTGATTGATATTTTCGCCTTGTGGTTCACGATCCTGGCAACAGGATTGCTCTTCTATCGTATAAGGGCTGTCTCAGGGCTGTTGATGCTTCCGTATCTGGCGTGGGTATCATTTGCAGCATGGCTTAACTTTGCTTTGTGGAGATTGAATTCAGGGCAGATGCTCATCGGGCTTGGTCATCGAGCATGATATGGCCGACAGGGTCGAAGGCTTGAATCAGCAAGCGAAAAGAAAGCCAACAAGGCTCATAACATGCCAACGTCAACTGCGGCTGCAACAAAGCGCTCGCGTCATAATGAAGCAGTGAGTGACGACAGCAAGAAATAGAAGGGTTTTTCTGCTGCAGCTTCGAGTTTAGTAAAGTACGAAAGGGAGACACTATGTTGGCTTATTCCCAGCCATACAAGATTTGAGCCACGCGTTCCACGCGCCAGAAATCGGCGTTTGGAGGGACATTATCTGACATGCCGAGGATAAAACCTCGTCGTCCGCGAAGGGGAAGGATGATTTCCTGGAGATAGCGCTCGAAGTCCTCTCTCGTGCCGCCTTGTTCGCAGACAAGAACGGATGGAATGCCTCCTTGAAGAACGACTTTCCCTTCGAGTTTTTCGAGGGCCTCCTGGAGGGTGATGTCGGCCATGGGCTTTGTGACTATGGCCTCGACAACATCAAGCCCGCAGTTTGGAACCAGATGCAGCAGCGATTGCGTTCGCCCGCACCAGTGGCCTTCCAGTATCTTGCCGTGTTCGGCTGCGATCTCTTTGGCCCGTTGATAGAATGGGATGGCATATTCCTCGAAGATAGGCGGAGAGACCATGACTCCGTCCATATTGTCGTTAGTGGCTATTATGTCGGCTGGGCCCT
>CALETX010000167.1 GCA_937920455.1 uncultured bacterium | reverse complement strand
TGCGGCGGCAAAGGCATGTGGGTATTGGTGAAGGAGAACAGAAATATCTTTCCAGGCCTGTACGATGCACTTGTTGGGGCCGAGGTTGGCAAGGAATTCCCGGTGAACGTAAAGTTCCCAGACGATTATCCATCTGCCGATCTTGCGGGTAAGGAGGCAGTTTACACCGTCAAGGTTACTGCCATCAGGGAAAAGATTGCGCCTGTTCTGGACGGTGAGTTCCTGAAGAGATTCAATGTCGGAACTGAAGGTGAACTCAAGGAGAAGATCAGGAAGGCGCTTGATGAGAAGGCAGATCGCAAGTTCCGTCTGACGCAGAAGAAGGAGGTTGAACAATGGCTTCTGCAAGAGGTGAATTTCGATGTTCCGGAAAGCCTTGTTCATCACAGGTCTGTTGCAGGGGTCAGGCAAATGGTGCGGTCGCTGCTGGAGAGGGGGATGAGCGAAGATGATGTCATTAAAAACAAGGATGCTATCATGTCCTCAGCCGTGGAGTCTTCTCGCGAGAGAGTAAAGCTGGAATGCATCCTCGATCGGATAGCAGTTGAGGAAAAAGTTGATGTTTCGGAAGCTGAGATGGAAGAAAAGATGCGTGAAGTGGCCAGGTCTGAGGGCGTATCTACGGAGCAGATACGGGAGAGGCTGGAAAAAGATGATATGACTGAGGATTTTCGGCTCTTTATACTTCGAGAGAAAACACTTGATATGCTGGTGGATCGGGCGAAAAAGGCCTAAAGGGAGGAGCCATATGGACGAAAAAAATCAGACGTTGATTCCAATTGTTGTCGAGCAGACCGGGCGGGGAGAGCGCGCTTACGATATTTTCTCGCGGTTGTTGAAGGATCGGATAATATTCATAGGCACACCGATCACTGATGAGGTCAGCAATCTTGTGATTGCGCAGATGCTCTTCCTTCAGGCGGAGGACGCAGAAAAGGACATAAGCGTATATATCAATTCTCCAGGCGGATCTGTAACTGCTGGCCTGGCTGTGTATGATACGATGCAGTTTGTGAAGTGTGATGTTGCTACATATTGCGTCGGGCAGGCCGCAAGCATGGGGGCGGTGCTTCTTGCGGCCGGCACCCCTGGCAAGAGATATTCGCTCCCTAATGCGCGCATACTTATTCATCAGCCATGGGGTGGAGTTCAGGGCCAGGCATCAGATATCAGTATCCAAGCCAGGGAGATATTGCGGCTCAAGGATCGCATCAATGAGATATTGGCCCACCACACCGGTAAGGATGTGGAACTCATAGCAAAGGACACCGACAGGGATTTTTTCATGTCTGCGGCAGAAGCGAAAGAATACGGGTTAGTGGATGAGGTTGTGAAAAGCAAAAACGAGGTTTCAAAGAAGAAAGCAGCGAAAGATGGCAAAGAATGATACGCCGGTCTGCTCGTTTTGCGGAAAGTCCCAGAAAACGGCCAGGAAGCTGATAAGCGGACCTGGCGTTTTTATCTGCGACGAATGCGTAAGAGTCTGTCAAACTTTGATTTCTGATCAGGAGGTTGGCGACAAAGACCGGCTTGTGCGGAGTCTCAATGTTCCATCGCCTAGACAAATCAAGGAGTTTCTCGACGCTTATGTGATTGGGCAGGATCATGCGAAGAAGATACTCGCGGTGGCTGTTCACAATCACTACAAGAGACTCAAGCAGGGTGAGCACTTCCCCAAGGGGCATCCCCTTGCTGATGTGGAGATAGAAAAGAGCAACATTCTGCTTATCGGGCCTACTGGGACCGGCAAGACGCTGTTGGCTCGGACGCTTGCGAGGATGCTTGATGTGCCTTTCGCTATCGCCGACGCCACCACATTGACGGAGGCGGGCTACGTGGGCGAGGATGTGGAGAACATCCTTCTGTATCTTATCCAGAACGCAAACTACGACATTCCACGAGCCGAAATGGGGATCGTGTATATAGATGAGATAGACAAAATTGCGCGCAAAACTGAGAATGTTTCCATAACGCGGGATGTTTCCGGCGAGGGTGTCCAACAGGCCTTGTTGAAAATTTTGGAGGGGACAATAGCGCGTGTGCCGCCGGGCGGCGGACGAAAGCATCCGCAGCAGGAATACATCAAGATAAATACCGAGCACATACTTTTCATTTGCGGCGGCGCTTTTGTCGGCCTGGACACCATTGTAAACCGGCGTGTAGGGTCGGGCAGATTGGGCTTCTCGGCTGACAGTAAGAAGGAGCTATACGCCGAGTATGAGGAAAAGGGGCTAGCGGTGGAGCCTGAAGACCTTGTCAAGTATGGGCTGATACCGGAGATGGTTGGAAGGCTTCCAATAACCGCAGTTCTTACCGACTTGAGTGAAGATGACCTGGTAAGGGTACTGACTGAGCCCAAGAACTGCATGCTCAAGCAGTATCAGAAGCTGCTTGCAATGGAAGGGATAACTCTAAATTTTACGGAAGGCGCTCTTCGCGAGCTGGCCAGGATTGCGATTCGGCGGAAGACAGGCGCAAGGGGTCTGAGGGCGATTTTGGAAAAGTTGATGCTTGAAGTGATGTATCAGGGGAAGGACGCTTCGCGGAACGGAGTTATTACAGTAACCAAGAACGTCGTAGCACACAAGTGTTTGGAATCGGCCGATACGGCATCTGTTGTGCCAGCGGCGTAAAATTCCCAGAGTTTCCCCCTATTGTCACACTGTTTTGAGCGGCGCAGCGGGTTTATTCTCTGGCCCCAGCACAAGCACCAATGGCTTGTGAGCCAGTGCCTTGTCCAGAGACATTTCCGCAAATGCGAAAACTATCAGTCTGTCTCCGCGCGCGCCCAAATGCGCAGCCGCGCCGTTGAGGCATATTGTTCCCGACCCTCGCGGAGCTGGAATGGCATATGTCTCGAACCGTTCGCCGTTTCGCAGGTTTGCCACAAGGATTTTTTCATATGGCAGGATACGGACTGCCGACATGAGATCCGAATCAATGCTCAAACTGCCTTCATATTCCAATTGAACATCAGTGACGGTTGCATTATGCAACTTAGATTTCAGCATTGTAACCAGCATTTTACCTCCCGGTTTCACTTATGCTATGCGAAGAGAATCTCTCAATCAAGATTTGATGGTGTTTTCCGGCCCATTGGGACTGGCGGGCGGCCTGTTTGCGGCAATTTGTTCTTTTAGCCAGTCCAGCAAGGTGTCCCGCGTGGGGAAGCTGCCTTCAAGCTGGGCATCATAGGCTGTACGACGCCAATGGCCCACTTCCGGACCTTCCGGCACTCCCATTGCCTTGATGTCGTTGCCCGTTATCCATGGCTTCGGTAGGACAGGTTCTGATCTCATGCGTTCCATGAAAGCGGAAAGGAAATGATAGTTCTCCAGTTTGCGGTGGCTGGCTAGGCAGTCGAGACGGTGCAATTCCAGTTCCAGAGGGAAATGAGGCGAGCCGACCATACGCCTGAGTGTTGATTGGCGCATCTTACGAGCATCGGCGATTCTCATGTGGTTCGCGACGCAGCTGCTTACTGTCTCGATGCTCCTGGAAGGAAATCTGAGCCGTTGCATGATTGACTGTGTCAGTCTAGCTCCTTCTTTCGCATGGTTTGGGAACCGCAGACGGCCTTCGGCAGTTCTTTCCGCGGTCTGCGGTTTACCAACGTCGTGAAGGAGAACAGACCACGCGAGATCCTCAGAGCGGTCCTGCATGAGGTCAAGCATGGCGGCTGTGTGGGTGAAAACATCCCCCTCGGGATGGAATTCCGGCGGCTGGTCCTGTCCCTTCATCGCGGCCACTTCCGGAAGTATTTGTTCGAGCAACCCACACGAGTTAAGAAGCATGATCGCCTGGCCGGGTTTGGATGCTTCGATGAGCAATCGTGTCATCTCATCGCGTACGCGCTCCATACTGATGCGGGTGATCAATGGGGCATTCCGCCGAATGGCGTCGAATGTTCCAGAGGCAATATGGAAATCAAGGGCGGCAGCGAAGCGTACAGCCCGCAACATCCTCAGATGATCTTCCTTGATTCTGGCATCGTCATCGCCAACGAATCGGATGGTCCTGTCGTCCAGGTCCTTTTTCCCGCCAACGTAATCGATCAGTTTGCCGGCCACAGGATCATAGAACATGGCGTTTATTGTGAAGTCTCTACGAAGGGCATCATGTGCGGCGTCAGCGAATTTAACTGCGTCTGGATGGCGCCCATCGCTGTACGAGAGATCTGACCTAAAAGTTGCGATTTCAAACACGACGTTGCCAACAGGGGCACGCACCACTCCGAAGGCCTTCCCGACTTCAATGGCGTTGGGGAAAAGGCTCAAAATGTTTTCAGGCAGAGCATTGGTTGCGATGTCGAAATCTTTGGGAGGCCTGCCCAGCAGAGTATCGCGCACGCACCCTCCGGCCAAGTACGCAATGAAGCCAGCTCCCTGCAGACGTCGCACGGCCTGGAGGGCAAGCGTGGCGCGCGGATCGGCCGTTGACAGAGCTGTCTCACCTGCCATCAAAAGTCTCCCTGGCGATCAAACGTAGTATGGCGGACATGCGGGTTCGGGCGGCGGATGTTGCGCTCAGCACGTCGTCGTGGGACGTGGTTTTGCGCGACAGGCCTGTGATATTGGCGATGAAAGAGACAGCTATGACCTGCAGACCTGCAGCATGAGCGAGAATGGCCTCTGGAACGGTTGACATGCCGACTGCGTCGGCCCCGAGCTTTCGGAGGGCAGCCGCTTCGGCAGGCGTCTCATAGCATGGGCCGGATACGGCGGCATAGACGCCTGAACTCAACGGCAAAGAGGCGTGTCTAGCCGCTCGCAGAACTACTTCGGTAACCTGATCATCATAAACGCATGATTGGTCGGTAAAGCGCGGCCCCCAGAACGTGTCATGAATGCCGAGGAGGGGATTGCCGCCCATGAGATTGATGTGATCTCTAATCAGCATGAAAGTGCCTGGTTGCAGTCGGGTACGGAGGCTGCCCGCGGCATTGGTCAACAGAACGCTGTGGCAGCCCAGCCTTGCGGCCAGGTACACAGGGAACGCAACAGGCTCCCATCCCCTGCCTTCGTAAAAGTGCCTTCTTCCCATGAACACAATAAGACGTCGGCCGATATATTCACAAAATGTTAGCCGTTCCAGGTGGCCGGGTATGGTTGGACCAGCCAGCAAGCGGATTTTGGAGTAACTGAGCGAGACGGACGCAGGCGCAAGGTCAAAGGCATCCGACCATCCGGAGCCGAGAATGACAGCGGCATCGGCGTTGGCAAATGGCAGGATCCTGCGAATGCGTTTGTATTCGTTTTTCAATTC
>CALETX010000166.1 GCA_937920455.1 uncultured bacterium | reverse complement strand
TTCGATTCGCGAGGCACAGCTCCGCGTGAGCAAAGAGGTTCCAAATGTCGGCCTTGTTGTGAGTCTGGACATGGGAGAAAAATTTGACATCCATCCTCCCCGCAAGCGCGTTGTAGGCGAGCGTGTTGCTCTTCAGGCCCGCAAGTTGGCGTACGGGGACAACAGCGTCGTAGCCGACAGCCCCACGCCGATCTCTTTCAGCCGCGACGGCAGGAAGTTCATTGTGACCTTCGACACCGGAGGGAGTGAGCTTGTGGCGCGCGGCAAATTGACGGATTTTGAGATTTCCACTGCTGGGGGGGAGTGGCATACAGCGTCGGCGGCCATAAAGGGCGATACTGTTGAGGTCTGGTCCGATGATGTCGCTGAACCAGTGGGAGTGCGTTACGCGTGGCTTGGTTTCTGCGAACCGACTCTTTACAACAAAGACGGTCTGCCGGCTTCTCCGTTCTGCCATCCCGCGCCGGATCTGAAAGGGATGCAGGAAACAAGATAGTTTGTCGCCGGTCGTGAGTGGCATACGGAGAGATGCCATTTCGTCGTCACAGGAGGTGGGCGCTTCGAAGGCTATTGGCTGCCGAGGCGGTTGCGTCGCTGGCTCCCGCCCCGTTTTCAGGCATGGTATTGCACGGTGCTTGAAGTGCCGCAAAGATGCGGCAAACGTGAACTGCCTGTGCCATAGCTTGAGCATTGCCGTGCGGTCGTGAGTGGAGTTACACTCAAGTCAGATATGGTTGTGTTTGGCGATCGTTAACCAGGAGGCTCTCATGAAAACCAGGGGGATTCTCATCTGCGCTGCTGGTTTGGTTCTGTTTGTTATGCTGGAGCCACTGCAGGAGTTCTGTGCTGGAGCCGAAATGGTGAATGCGCTCTTGATGACAACATCGTTCGACAAGGCCGATCGAGAACTTGAAAGCAAGCTTGAAGCTGAGCATATCAAGCTTGTGTACGCAAAGTTGTCCACGCCTGTCAGCAAGAAATACCTGAGTTTATTCCATGTGGTCGTGATCCCTGATTTTGAAGGCGCCGCGACGCCTTTTTTCGTCCCGACAGACTTTGTTGTGCGTTATTTGGATACACTGCGAAATCTCGATGTGGTCAGGGAATATGTTTCTGAAGGGGGCGGTCTTCTTGTTTCGCCGTGCATGAACGGCGCAGGGGCGGAGGTTGCTGAGGCGGTTGGAGCGCTGCTGGACCCTTTGGGCGCCGGCATCCTGGCTGCGCAGATAAGGGATCACAAGAACAACAATGGTTCTGCGGATGGGAAGAAGCAGGCCACATATGCGTGGACAACGAGGATCGAAAAGCATCCTGCGGCTGGCGGCGCAGTGCGGTTGTGGTACCCGATTAACATGCTCCGATGGGATGACGCATACGCAACCGTTCCGCTCGTGCTCAAAGACCGTGCCTGGCAGTCTATCGTGATCGGGATGCCTGATAGTTTTGCGGCGCATGGTCTGCAGTATTCCACGTGGATACCTGTGCAGGGTTCACGCGAGCCCGTGATCGCTGCGGTTCGCGAGTACGGAAGGGGGAGAGTTGCTCTCTGGGGGATCTCGCCTTTCTACACTTTCTGGATGCCTTATGCTGAGCCTGCCAATGGGTGGATCGGCGAGTCATGCACCGGTCCGGTTGCCGGCATCTTTCTGGAAAAAGGGCAGAACGATCAGCCCAGCGACGGATTGAAGATGTTGGTGGGAACCTTGCGGTGGCTGGCGGAGACCTCCCGCAAGTGCGGAATGGGAGGATATGATTCTCAGCGCGACGGCGCGGTCCAACCGCCGGCTGCATCGGCTCTGCCTGCGTGGCTCGGAGCATGGAAAGAAGGCAACGGAGCGCTGCCGATACGGGTACTGATCGGCCCACGTTCTTCGTTTAGTGACGGCAAAGGTAGTGTGGCTGATTATGCTGCGGCGGCCAGGCAGGCGGGGTACGGCGTGCTGGTTATGACTGAAACTTTTGAGGCGATGTCCGCCTCGAATTGGCCTGCGTTCTGCAGCGCGTGCAGGGCGGCTTCGGGGGATGAGGTGGTCGTTCTTCCCGGCGTTGACATATCAGACGCTTGGCACAACAGATTCCTGCTTTTCGGGTCAACGGTCTATCCGGCGGATTTCATGCTCACGCCCGATCGGCGCGCGCTGGCGCAGCCGCAGTATCTTTCGCTAGGTTTTGGCACGCATTTCACGGCCATTCACCGGCCGTCAAGCACGGCGATGCCCCATCATCTTCACAAGTTCTTCTCCGGCGTGTCGGTGTTCACATACAGGGACGGCCTGCTTGTGGACAATGGTCTGCCAGCTTACGAGTGGCACGTCAATAACGAGGGGGTGCCTGTTCCGCTCGTGGTTCATGAAATACGGGATCCGGCCATGACGGCGGTCATTGCCACATCGGCGGTGCATCAGCTTTATGTTTATGCGGACAGCGCGCGGAATGCTGCCTGGTACCTGAGGGCAGGGATGCAGCACTTCTGGGAGACGCCGTCGAAGTTTCTGGTTTCGGCTGGTCCGATGGTCAGTGCGCTGCGGTGGGGAAGGGTAGTTGCGGACGGCGCAGCTCTTCATTCTGCAATTCCGGCTGCAGGTGGGCTCGTGGCGGAAAGCTCCGCGCCTATCGTTAGTATTGAGCTTTTTAGTCATGGATTTGCGGAGCGTCGGTGGAAGCCTAATGCTTCAAGAGCGGAGGTTACATGGCATCTTCCGTTTTCTCATGACAGATGGGCTTTTCTCGTGATCAAGGATTCGGCTGGGCGGACCGCTGTGACACCGGCAGTTCGCGGTGGTCCTGCTGCGCGCTATTCGTGGCGTTGCAGTGATCGCCAGAACTTTTTCGGTTTTGCGGCCCAGTACACTGGAACGGTTCTTCCTGACATTGATATCCATGTGCCCGTTGCCTTGACAGATGAGGGCAGGGGTTTCTGGCCGCATCCTCGGGATTCACGCAGAGGCGAAAACCTGGCGCCATTGCTGGAGTTTCCCTACACTTCGCCAGCTGTGAGCATCACCGATGCTTTTATTGACCAGCGTTATCCTGAAGCAGTATGGGAGGATGTGGCCTATGACGCAAAGGCGTCTCATCCGGTTTCCCGTTCGCGCGTGTACGAGGCGCACGTACGTTATCACGACTTCAACATAAGCGAGGACTATCGGCAGAATGATCCCGCTCGTCCGCTGATACAAAAACGGGTGGTCATAAGGCTTCGCCGCCCGGTCGAACCGGCCGGGCCGGTATTCCCGGTTTTCACGACCGTATCGCGGAGTCCAGAATTAGGATGGTGGAGTGCCGATGCCGGCCGGTTGGTCACCGGCAGGGTTGAGAAGGGTTGGGCGGATATTCCTGTCGGCGGCTGGGCAGACGATCTTGTTGCGCTTAGCCCGGGGCTTCGGGTAAGCGACGGCGGCCTGGTTGGATTTGCTGCGCCCCTTGGCGGAGGGATGCCGTTTGCTGTCGGCCATGAATGGACAGCCGAGTATGTGAAAGTACCCAAGGGGAAGATAAGTGAATTGGCTGCCGTCATGGGCTTGGCCGGCAAACCGGCATACGGTCTCAGGCTCAGGCAGGGCGAGATCGAGTCGCTTGTTTATGT
>CALETX010000165.1 GCA_937920455.1 uncultured bacterium | reverse complement strand
GTAACAGTCTTCCGGACCCTTCGCGCGCCGAGGCGACAATCCAAAATCACGCGGCGGTCGCCTTGCAACCTGTTCTCGACGTCCACTCTGAACTTCAACATATCTCCCGCGACAGCCACGGCGTCGCTTGAGGCGATAACCTTCACCAGAATGGGAAATGCCTCGTCGCCATGAACTAGCCAGTAAACAAGCCTTTGATCAAAGGCGTCCCATGCCTCGGATTCGTCCGGACGATCGCCTTCATATGCTTCGTAGGAAGAACTCGAATCGCCCCATTGCCACCTACCGGACCGATGTTGAAAAAGGTGGACAATACGTCCGCCTTCTCGAATCTCCCGATACCAGAAGCGGGTGTCTCCGTCGAAACCCGTCAATGGCACGCAATCGGCAGCGGCAGGAGTGTAGATGGGTCCCCACCAGTGCGCGCCGGTCAGCTCCAGCGGAATGCCCCTGCTCAGGGGATGATCAGTGGCAGGCCCGCATGAATAGACCCATCGTCTGTGAATGCCGTCGAAAGCCACAGGCATTATGTCGGCCAGGGGCGATCCTTCGAATGTCGTCTCCCACGACGGGTTGATGAATATCAGCCGTCCTCCGGAACGCACATGCGCTGCGATCCGCTCCGCAACATTCGAATGCGCATGCGGCTGGAAGGAGGCAATCACCAGATCAAAGCTCGTCAGGCGCGAGAGGCAATCTTCGACAAATTTGGCGCCGGTTTCGGTCACAGCGCGCGTCATTTCCTCAGTTTCCTCAAGCGGTTTGTCGCACAGATGATGAAACGCCAGATCATCATAAATCAGCGGCGCAACAGTCACGTCAGAACAGGCGACAGCCCGAATACGCTCCGCACTGGTTGCCTGCGAGACTCGCTCGCAGATATAGAGGATGCGAGGAGGCGGCAGGGTTCTGAAATGCGGCACCGCCTCCGCAGCATCTCCCAACGGGGCAGAATTTATCGCTGCAATGCCGAGCGCAATCACACAATGAGCAAGTTTCTGAAGATTCATTTACCGCTACAGTAACACACCAGACATCGCTGTCAACTGATCCCATATTGTCTCCAGATATGGTGTGATGTGAAGTGGAACCCTCATTCTGCCGTTGAGATGCTCGTGCGTGCCTACGATTGGCGAAACGAATTAAAGAGGAGTCAGGAACTCGTGTTCACTGGCGTCGCTGCACGGCTCGCCGCTTTCACGCAGCCTGCCCCAAAATCGAACACACGGCTCGGATCCTCCAGCCTGCCGCCGACGAATCTCACCCCTTCAGCTTTCAGCAGCATCAGTTTGCGCGTCGCGGCCCGGCCGTCTGTTCTGCCCTGAAATCCTCCTGGAGAAAGGTCTGAGGAGATCACACGGTGACATGGCACCAGAGGCGCCAGGGGGTTTCTGCGCAACGCTTGTCCAACAGCGCGATACGATCCACACCCCAGATGCGCTGCCAGCAGACGATATGTTGTGACCTTCCCGCGAGGTATCTTCAACAGGGCACGATACACTCGACGTTGAAAGGGTGTGAGCGCAATCTGCAGAAGGGGCACAGATACCTTTGCGGAGAGTGCCTGCAACTCATGCCCCTGCCTTCTTAATGTATCCCCATTCTTCGAGTCTCGCCCGCACATATTCAGCAAACTCGCCATCTGGCGCGTCCGCCAGGTATGCCTCATACTCCTGCGCCGCCGCCTCTTTGCGCCCCATCTTCTCAAGACAGAACCCCTTGTAGTAAAGAGTATTGGGATTGCCGGGAAGTTTTTCGCCGTACAGTGAAAAATCTGCAAGAGCAGCATCATATCTGGACTGCTCCAGCTTTGCCATACCACACACGTGAACCGCGTGAGGCTCCTCGGGATACACGGATCTCGCTCGCTCGGCTTCGGCCTGGGCCGCGGCGTATTTTTTCTGAGCCAAATGACACTTGGCCAGCAGCAGTAATCCAGCGTAATCATCAGGAGCGGTCCTCAACCCAGCCCTGAACTGATCCTCTGCCTGGCCAAACTTTTCGTCGCCCATTAGCTCCTCACCCTTCTGCATTGCTTCTATCGCAGGTTTGATCCGCCTGATGGAAGCGGTGTGGTCCATGTATCTGTCGCGACCGACCTCCGCGCCGGTCAGGCCAGCATAGGCGGCACGTATCCTTGCAAGCGCAGTCTCGTATCGCTCCTTGCTCAGAGGATGCGTCGAAAAGAGAATGTCCAGAGCGGACGGCTTTTCCTTCTGCAAGTTCAGGAATATCTCCATGACTTCCGACATGCCGTGAGGGTCGTAGCCGCCCTTGACCATGTACTCCATCCCCAGCTCGTCGGCCTCTCGTTCGTCGTCACGACTGTAGCGGCACAAAAGCATCATTGCTCCGATGCCGCCAAGGCCGGCGGCGAGCCATGCATATTTCTCGTTCTTCACAGAAACTGTCGCTGCCACGCCTGCCACGGCCAGTTCAAGCAGAATGCTTTTTGTCATATTCTCGCCAGCGTGCCGTGCGCACACATGCCCAATTTCATGCCCCAAAACCGCCGCAAGCTCCGCCTCATTGCCGAGCTCTGCAAGAAGACCTCGATTTACGGCAATACTTCCGGCCGGGAAAGTGTAGGCGTTTACATCTATCGAGTTTAGCGCTCGGAAATTGTACGGCATGTGCGGCCTGTGACACACCGCCACAAGCTTGCCGCCGATCCCTGCGACATAGTTGTTCAGCGACACGTCCCTCACAGCGCCATAATCGGCAGAAAACTGGTGAGGCGACCATGTCCTGTCAAGATCGCGCTCCTGAGCCTCCGATACAAACATGATCTGTCGCCGGCCTGTCACCGGGTCAACGGCGCACCCGGCCGCCACAGCAGCGGTTCCCGCCGCCGAAATAGCGAGAAAATGACGTCTCGATATTACTTCCTGCGTGAATCCTGGCCTGTCATTGTTCATGAGCAAACATTGACAGGTGAATGTCCGGAGAGCAATCCAAAAGTCACTCCGCATCCCTCTAGTCTGACCGACATTCGCTCGCAAGCCCACGTACTGCGGTTGTGAATCGGCCCTTGCCTGCACTCATTCCGTCCCATGGATGGGTGCCATGAAGCACGCCTCTTCGCCTTGTCATCCTTGCAACCAGGGCCAGAGCAGGCTACTATGCAGAACATGGTTCATGATTCAAAAAAAGGGGCCAAAAGTTCCGTCAGGCACGTGATATCAGTTCTCATCAGCGACAGGGTTGGCGTGCTCAGAGATATCACTTCCGCTGTAACTAACCTCGGCGGCAACATTGATGGAATTAGCCAGACGGTAGTTGAAGGGTATTTCACGGTCATCCTCACCGCCTCGTTCAAGGCACCTTGCAGTTCTGAAGACATTCGCACAGCCATCCTCGCCAACTTTGCGCCTAACGAAGCTTCTCTAGTCGTAAGACCCTACGAGCGTGCCCCGAACGCAGGGCCGACTGTTCGCGGCGAACGTTACGTAGTGACGCTCAACGGTCCAGACCGTCCGGGTATTTTGAAGGCTATAACGTCCTTGCTGGCCGATAAGGGTATTAATGTCGAGGATTGGTACGTAGAGTTTCAGTCCGGTCGCGTCATTCACGTTGGAGAGATAACAGTTCCAGCCCCGCTGGATATCCGTCAGCTTCAAACTGAATTAAAACGCGTGGCATCCTCTTTGGGGCTCGAAAGCGTTGTACAGCACGAGAACATTTTCAGAGCAACTAACGATATCGGCCCCATCACATCGTTTCTGGAGAGCCCTTCAAATGATTGATAAGAATGACGTTCTTTCCACCGTCCGCATGCTGCGCGAAGAAAATCTGGATGTGCGAACCGTTACCCTGGGCATCCATGTCGGTGACTGTCTCCGAAAAGAACCGTCCGAAACCGCAGAAGCAGTCGCCGGGAAAATTAGAATCAAAGCCGCCCATCTTGTGAGGATATGCGACGACATTGCCGCGCGCTACGGCCTTCCGGTGGTCAACAAGCGGCTCACCATCTCGCCGGCCGCTGATCTTCTTGAAGGAAAGGAACCGCGCTCCGCGCTCATGC
>CALETX010000164.1 GCA_937920455.1 uncultured bacterium | reverse complement strand
GTGGATGCAGGTGAAGACCTAATATGCACAGTCATCGTCCCGCACCTCCGAAGCGCACTCGCTCCGTTCGCCAGAGCCTAGAGCGAACCACCGGCAAGCACATGGTGCAAGGCGTTTGAGAGATTCTGCATCAGGTAACACCGAGCCATGCCCCCAGTCCCCAGCTTCCGAAATAGATCCCTGCGGCAAATCACATTCAAAGGACTCTCAGGGCCGGAAACGGATTCAGATCAAATCTCCGGTTCACCTGTCTGCTCCGCAGCCGGGAATCAGCAAAATCCAGTAAAGCCTTCCAGTCTTCCAACCCGTGCGCGTGGTCGCCTTCGCGGAACCAAAATCCGATCTTTTCCGGGACGCCAAGAAATTCATAAATTTTTCTGGCAGCCAGAAATGTTATCCAACTTCCTTCCGGGTTGGCCCATCGATCTCCAAGCGCTTCTGTCTCCAGCAGAGCACGAGGCGCGACCAAAGCCTTCAGAGAGTGTTGATCGAAGGGCAGATCCCCTTCGCACCCGGCATATTCAGCCAGCTTTTGAGAAAACCAGTGCGGAAACGCCCTTGTTATGTCGGCAATTTTCTCACTTCCTGGGGGCTGATGCCGAAAGCATCCTGCGCCGCAGCAGCCAGAATCGTTAGGGGCGGTTAGAGCGATCCTCTCATCCGTTGCCCCGGCCAGGAGAACAGCCTTCCCCCCTCGCGAATGACCCGTTATGGCAATACGCGATCTGTCCACAAATGGAAAAGTCTCAAGTACATCAACACACCTATGATATCCCCATGCCCAAGCGGCTATCGCCCCAAAATCGCCAGAAGGATACACGCGATATAATCCGACATTCCTGCCGAGGAGTTGATTATCGGGAACTATTGTTACGCGGTTGAACTGGGCAAGTATATAACCCCGAGAAAGAACCAGTCGCGAAATTTCCTCTGTCACAGTCTTCCAACATCCATCTCCATTCAAAACCACCGGAAACGGGTCTTTGCCTTCTGGAATCAACAAATCCATCACAAACGAAAAGGGCACCCTTTGGCCAGTAGCTATTTGATACTGCACGTGACGGGCGTTGAGAAAATCACGTACGACATGAGAATGCAGCTCGTCTGCCCGCACCCAATCAGGCCTTGGCGGCAGCCGACCATATTCGATTTCGAGAATGTGAGCCAGAAGCTCCTCACGCCGCCTTTGCCAGTCGTCCGGGGATGACACACGTTTCCCGTCATCGAACAGAAACAAGTCCGGAAGTTTCATTCCGTGCATAAAACAGCCCCCACCCATATCTCAAAGCAAGATGCTATATCGGGACTTGTCCCATGTCCACAACTCACCACCATGTCAGCATACAACAACCTGTGCATAGACTGGGAATACGCACCACCGGCCTCTCACCAGCTCTTCCCCAGAACAGCTTCATAATCCCAGATTTTGCTGTTGAGATAGCGCCATCGTCAATACGCGAAAAGCAACATCTTTGCTGTCAATGCATTAGAACGACAGCAGTCAAACGCATTGCAGTTGGATTTTCACTTTTTTGTGACGGGCTTGATTTTTTTGAACCGCTCAACTGACAGGCAGTTATAAAGGTTTCTGTGACCTGAAATCAAAATGTGGGATCATTACAGCCAAGAATCTGCCCTTTTGGTTCTTCATAACGCATATTTCTCACCAGGTATCGACGTTCGCAAAATAGCGCCATGTTGTCTCTGTCAGAAACCTGGTTTTTTGTAAAGCTAAGACATAATGTCTCTTATTGTAGCATATTGAATAACAGATCGTTGTATCATAACTTATTTTGCTTCAATATGATCTGCATTATATTATGAAAAGCAAGGTCATTGGCATGGTCGCTGCTGTCATTTTTGATGAAAAAACAGAAAGGAGGTGACGGAGATGTACTTGACAGCTACACGAGATTGGTCGCTCCTGGATGAGTTGGCACGATTCCAGGAGGATTTCAACAGGCTATTCGACAATCATCTGCCGGATTATCCGGCCATGAATGTCTGGATGTCCAAGGACAAGGCTGTCGTTGACGTTGAGTTGCCAGGCGTCCAGCCAAAAGACGTTGAGATAACGGTGCACGGAAATGCGCTAACAGTCTCTGGAAACCGCACAACAGACGGAGGCAACGGAAAAAGGAGATGGTTTAAGAGGGAAAGGCATCACGGCCAATTCCGGAGGAGCATGGAATTGCCTTTCGATGTTGAAGTGGGAAACGTAACGGCTTCTTACCGCAACGGTATTCTCCGGATCACACTGCCAAGAGCCGAATCTGACAAGCCGAGGACAGTGCCTGTAGAGACAGCATGAGTATGAACTTCGCTTCGAGAGGAGGTGATTATGATGTCAACGGTTGAACTGGAGAGAAGAGCGGAGGCAACGCCGGAACCACACGCTCAAGCCGGCACCCGCAATACATGGCTGCCCTACACTGATATCGTTGGCGCTGATAACGAAGCGCTTATAGTGGTGGACATGCCCGGTGTGGATGAAAAATCCGCGAACGTTGTACTTGAGCGTAATGTCCTCACGATCAGCGGAGTGTCTTCGTTTCCCGCGCCCGATGGGTGCGAGCTTGTGAGAGAGGAGTTCCCCATGGGCGAGTTCAAGCGCGAGTTTGAAATCAGCGCCGAATTCGACACGGCTCAAATCAAAGGCCAGATGAAGGACGGGGTGCTCACAGTTGTACTGCCCAAGGGCGAGGCGGCCAAACCGAGGAAAATAAATATTCAAACAGCTTGAGTAAATTAGCAAATGCCGGCCCGCACCAGGTCTGCGGGCCAACAAAGAAAGGAGGCACGGCTATGGCAATCAGAGATCTGGTAAGGAGAAAGACAGGCAGCACTGCGCCTGCAAGAAAGTCCGACTGGTTCGAAGACAGGATAACATCGCTCCAGCGGGAAATGAACCGCCTGTTCGACGGCTTCTTCCGAAGCTGGGAACTGGCGCCTTTCGACCAGTTCGAACGCTTCGCGCTCGGTGATTTTGCTCCGCGCGTGAACGTTTCTGAAACCGAAAAGGAGGTGATAGTCTCAGCCGAACTACCCGGCATGGACGAAAAAGACATCAATCTTGAGCTGGATGAAAACACTCTGACCATAAGGGGCGAAAAACGCAGCGAACACGAGGAGAAGGGTAGACATTGGCACAGAGTTGAAAGTTCCTATGGAACATTTCAGCGGACTATACCTCTACCCGCCGGCATTGACACTGAAAAAGCCAAGGCTCAGATGAAGAAGGGCGTGCTCACAGTCACTCTTCCGAAGCGGCCCGAAGAGGTCGCAAAACGCCGAACCATTGAAATAAAGGCGGAGTGATGCTGTGCGAAACAGATAGCGCTATCTTCGCTGTGCCTGGACGACATGCAGCACGCCTCGGCCCGCCCAAAGGGGCGGACCGGGGCGCAGCATTGCACAGAGATAATCCGCAGCCGTTGAAGACTTAGAATGAGCTGGATATTGCCCATGCTCACGACACCTGCTACGATAAAAGCTGAATCGGGTTTTTGTGTTCTATAGGAGGTTGGAAATGTTCTTCGATCCACAATATCTGCTCTGGATGCTACCGGCGATAATCGTGGCTGCGCTGGCTTCAATTTATACCCAGACCACATTTTCCAGATTCTCAAGGCAACGGAGTCGT
>CALETX010000163.1 GCA_937920455.1 uncultured bacterium | reverse complement strand
GACGGATACTGGCAGGTTGCTGTTGATTACATGCCCAATCCCGACGGCGCGAATGGCACCGCCGACTACGTCGTGACGCCCCAGATCAACCTCCTCTTCCGTGACAAGCTTATTTGCGCCGGTGTCGGAATACTGGATAGCTATGTGAGCGACAGCGTCACGGGAGGAGAATGGACCGATCTCTACTGGCAGATTATCGCAGGCATCCGCTTCGATCTCGGCAAGTCAGCCGCGGTTGCCATAAACGCCTATCTGCCTTTCGAAAAGTGGAGCGAAATTGACAAGGAGTGGAATTCCCACGGCGTCGAGTACGGAATATGGCTTGCTATGACGTTCTGATAAGCTGGAGAGCCAACGCAGAACTCAAATCTCCTTGCAGAACGTGCCCGGAATCCGCTGTGTTTGAGAGCGCAACTCTATGAAGAGAAAACCGCATTTCTATTTTGTCGCCTGGACAGCAAGCTGTTTGCTCTCCTTGCCTCCCCTTTCGACAGCGGCGTCCGTCAGTGCTATTCGCGCTTCGGTGGTGAAGATTCATGCCACTTTTCAGATTGATGATTACACCATGCCATGGCAGGCCGAAAGGCCCATGAGTGGGACAGGGTCAGGTTTCATAATCGAAAAAAAGAGAATACTGACCAATGCTCATGTAGTTTCAAATGCGCGTTTTCTACAGGTTCAGAAAGACTCGGATCCTCGGCGCTATCCCGCCAAAGTCCTTTTTGCGGGCCATGATTGCGATCTGGCCATTCTGCAAGTGGATGACCCAGCCTTTTTCCAAGGCACCACCCCCGTAACTTTTGGGAAGGCCCTTCCCAGGCTGAACGATGAAGTCATTGTGCTTGGCTATCCACTAGGTGGCGATCGCATCTCTCTTACGAGGGGAGTCGTGTCAAGGATAGACTACAGCGTCTACATGCATAGCGGCGTGGACCAGCATCTTGTCTTGCAGGTGGACGCTGCAATCAACCCCGGCAACAGCGGTGGACCGGTGCTGTATAATGACAAAGTCGTAGGACTCGCCTTCCAAGGAATTTCCTGGGCAGAAAACATAGGATACGCCATTCCGCTGCCTGTGATCCGCCGTTTCCTTGACGACATTAAGGACGGCGAATACGAAGGGTATCCCGAACTGGGCACCGCAACTTTCGGGGTCAAAAACGATGCGCTTCGGAAAGACCTGGGCTTGCCGAAAGGAAAGAGCGGAATTGTCGTGTACTACGTGGATCCCTTCACAAGTGCCTACGGCATTCTCAAAGAAAGAGATGTGCTGCTTTCGATTGATGGTTCTCGAATAGAAGATGATGGATCCATAAAACTTGACGGGGAAAGCGTTCTTTTTGCCGAGGTTCTGGAAAGAAAGCAGTGTGGTGAGGACGCCGTTTTTCAGGTCTGGCGCGATAATGCGGAAATTTCAGTGCGAGTGCCTCTCAAGAGATGGGTTGACCCGTTTCTGTATAGACACCGCTACGACCAAAAACCGAAATATTTTATGCTGGCAGGCCTGGTCTTTTCGCCGCTCACAAGAGAGCTGATGATGTCCCTTGAACGGACGCCCCCTAACCGTCAGTTTCACCAGCTCGTCTACTGCATGACTTACGCAAAGATGGACGACCTTTATCACGGCCGAGACGAATTGGTCGTGCTTGTGCGCCGCCTCCCCCATCCGATTAACACCTACTCCGATTCCTTTGTCAGTGGGATCTTGGTCGAAGTCAACGGAAGTTTCATCGCCAGACTCGAAGACATCCCAGCCGCCCTCAAGAAGCCCTTGAATGGATTCCATGTGCTCAAATTTCTTGGCATGGACGATTTCCTTGTGATTCCCGCCGAGGCCGCCAGCCAGGCAACAGAAGAATGCCTGACGCAGTATGGGATCCCTGCAGCGTCGAACATCGAAAAAGAAACCTCAAAATGATGAGAATACCCCTGCAACTTGTTTTCATAGTGACACTTGCACACGAAGTGTTGTCGCCTCACATCGCCCATGCGCAGCCGGGTGCAGGCTCTGTTGTGAGAGTTCTGGTCACTTATCAGCAAGTGGACCCGTTTTTGCCGTGGCAGTATCAAGCGCCAGCAATGAAAAGCGGCTATGGTGTTGCGGTTTCAAGCAATTTGATACTCACAACTGAAAATCTCGTCCGAAGCGCCAGACTCGTCGAATTGCAGCAGCCAAGAGCTGGCGAAAAAACAATGGCTGATGTCCTTATTTCGGATCCGCAGGTGAATCTTGCCCTGTTACGCGTGGGACAGAATATGCCTGCCATGCCTCCGACCATCGTCGAAATCGCTGAGCAGTTGGACAGAAACGCTCCCCTGACGATTCTTCAAATAAACGAAACCGGCGAGGAACAGTCCGGCGGAGGACGCGTTCTGCAGGTTGGAATGAACGACCTGCCCTCTGCGCCTTACGCCTGCCTTTCCGCCACGGTCATAAGCGACCTGAACATAAACGGCGAAGGGGCGCCGGCTATTCAAGACGGAAGACTTGCGGGAATATTCATCAGCTACGACGCCTCGACAAGAGTCGGCATCATGTTGCCAGCGCAGCTTCTTGCAAGATTTCTTTCCGACGCCCGACTTCCTCCCTATGAAGGCTTCGCGTCAGCAGGATTCAGCTGGACACCGCTGATAGACCCCGCCAAACGCGCATACCTGCGCGTGCCTCCGGAAGAAGATGGACGAGGCATACTCGTCCTTGCATGCTTTCCCGGCACCGGCGCAAGGGAGTCACTAAAGCCCAACGACGTGATTGTCAAATGGGACAGCTTCATTCTGGACAATCTTGGCTTCTATGAAGATCCTGATTACGGACGAATGCAGATGTCGTACCTCATAAAGGGGCGACGCAAACCCGGCGAGTCGGTGCCTGTATCCATTATCCGCGATGGGCAGCCAATAAATATCGTCGTGAGGCTTTCCCGCTGGGACGACAATCAAAATCTGATACCCGAAAATTTCAGTGGAGATCCGGTGCCGTTTCTTATTGATGGCGGATATGTTCTCATGGAACTCACCGGCCGATATCTGCGCGCCCACGGCGCAAATTGGGAACGTGTTGTTGATCCCCGTCTAGTGCAGAAATATCTTTTTGAACGCCATCAGGCAGAAACACAAGGACAACGCGTCGTGATACTTGCCGGCGTGCTCCCCGACTCATCCAATATCGGCTTTCACGAAATCCGCAACGCCATTGTCACGTCGGTCAACGGACAGATGGTCGCAAACATGGAGGATGTTTTCAAAACCGTTGACAAGGACGGCGGACTCCACCGCCTAACACTCAAATCCGTCGGCGTAGATATCGTTGTTGACCAAATCGCCAGGCAGGAGGTCAATGAACGGTTGGCAGCACAGTACAGGATACCTTTCCTCAGATACCGCCCCCCACCCCCGCGCCAAAGATAAAGCTTGCGAGCGAACAGCATCGGGTTCACAATAAGCTTTCAACGGCCAGAGGAAGCATCATGATCAAGACTCTTTTGGATACAATATCTCATGCTGACCTGACCCTGCCTGCTCTCGAAGTCTCTATGCTCATCGCCGTACTCACCGTGTGCCTAACCTTCAAGTTCACGCGAACAGGCCTTATTATTGCCTACCTGTTTGTCTACCGCTGGGGCTGGATTTTTTTTATGGAACAACCATCCGAGATGCTTGTCGGCTATCTGGTTTTTGGATGCCTAGTATGCATTCTTACAGTCCTGAGCATGATGCACTCTCCGCCATGACCACGGACCGTCTGTCCGCTCAGCACCCATGAACATGTGGATCAAAAACGGCTTGGCATACGGCGTGTTAGCCATCGCTGGCGCCGTCGTAACCACCGCATTCTGCGTGCCGGTCATGAGATCCCTGCGGGCCGGCAAAGAAATTGATCTTGCAGGCCATCTTATTCATGCCAACAGGCTTCAGGATGCCACTGCCAGATTGGAAAGAATCAGACCTTGGACGGCTATGTACCCTGCAATTGAAATAACAAGGGCCTGTGTGCATATACGCAGTCTTGTCCGCTCCGGACATATCCTGGAGGCGGAGCGACTCGCCAAGGAACTTCTTGAAGGAAGCACCCAGCAATTCCCGTCGGCATCTTCGTCGTTCTCCCATTCAATACAGCGCCCTATGACTGCTCTGATAAACACAATCATGTCTCAGAGCGCTGGCGCCTTTGCGGAGGGCCGCATTTCCGGTTATGAAGCGCTTGCCGAGGAGTTTAGCCTCAAAGGAGATATAGAGAATCTGCAGAGGATCGTGAAAATCATTCTCTCGTATGACTCGGATAATCAGACCGGGCTGCGACTTGCCGATCAGGTGGACCGCCTGGCCAAACGTAAGGCCCCGCCTCGGGAACAGCCTCAATCCCCATCCGCCAAATCTTCGGAGCCTGCGCAGCGCGTTGACCACCTCGCGCTCGCCCGCAAGCATCTCATGGCACGCGAATGGGATCAGGCGCTGCAGGAATGCGATGCCGCGGCCAAGGACGACCCCGATGATCCCCGCATCGAACAGTTCAAAAAGCTCGCCCGCGCACGAGGCCGCAAATGGGGCGTGGTGATTTCACATGCCGCCAAAATGTTCGATCAAACCGGCAAACAGATTGGCAAACTCGAGGCTGGCTCAATAGTGACGGTTGAGGGAACAAAGGCCACAAGCATAGGCACCGCTCTCATTGCCCGACCCCAGGCCGCCTCAAGCGATTCAGAACCGGTCTTAATTCCTATCAAAGATGTGGACGTGCGCTCAGGTCTGCTGACGGACGCAAATGACAAGGAGGTGGAGCTACGCATCAGGAAGGCAAAAATCCAGGCCGATCTCGACATGCTTCGCGCACAGTACACCAAAGAGCAAATCCGACGCAATCCTCATGCCGCCGAGTACGAATCGGCAATCGCGGCCTACCGAGCATTCGGACAGAAAATCAAGGACCTCCAGGCGCAAGCTGACAGAAGCACCGGCGCGGACAGGATCAAAATACTGGATGAACTCAAGAACATTAGAATGAATGGCGAGGAAGCCCGACTTCGCGAAGCCATCGAGAACGCAAAGAAAAAGATGGAAGAGTGGCAGAAAAACAATCCTGCGCCACCGCCGGCAGCTTCAGACGCCCGAATTACCGAAATGGAGGCGGCTCTTGCCGAGGTCCAAAAGGCCCTCGAAAATCTGGAGTATCGCCAGTGAAATGGGCTCTGGTCCGGTTGACCATAGCCGCTGCGTGGCTGGTGACCACGGCGGCCTATCTGCGGCACGAAGTTTTTCCGGAATGGTTCACCGGCCAAACCGGTGGCTACGCATCTCTCTTCGGACGAGACACCCTTGTAATAGACTCATGGTCAAGGATACTCTTCAACGGCTCGCCCATCGGATATAGCCACACATCTCTCGATAGCGATGAAACAAACTCAATTTACCGTTATGTCCTCAATAACAGACTGTATATGAAACTCGCCATCATGGGAGAAGCCCATGCCTTCACTGCAGATACAACAGCATCGCTGGACTCGCAATATCAACTCCAGAAGTTTTCCTTTGGCCTTTCCTCAAAGGTTTACAGCTTGTCAATCAAAGGCCAGAAAACCAATGGAAACACTTTCGATGTGGATATTTCCACGGACGCTGGCACCGTCTCGCGACAGGTAGAAATCCCTGCCGACGCAATCATTTACTCACCAATGACTGAGCTTGCATTACAACGGCTGAAGCCTGGACATCAACTCTCGGTAAAAACATTCGATCCCGCTACCCTTTCCACAAGCACAATGATCATCCGAGCCCTGAGAAACGAGGAAATAACAATCAGCGGTCGCAGACACGCATGCACAGTTCTGGCCGCCGATATGCAGGGAACCACCTTCCTTTCATGGATGGCGTCCGACGGCCGCATATTGAAACAGGAGACACCTTTCGGATGGACAATAGAACTTTGCACGCCTGACGAAGCCTTCGAAATCGCCCGCAAGGCGCCATCTTCAACCGATATCCTTAAGGCGATGGCTGTACCTTGCGAGGGCGAGATTCGACAACCACGTTCATGCGTCTCGCTGACTTTGAAACTGTCAGGCGTGACTTTTTCGACAAACGACTTGACATCGGCAAGACAGATTCCGGTTTCCATCAAGAAAGGAGAGACTCTGCTGATGGTGAAAAAGGAAACGATCCCATCTGATATTCCGACAGAGGAAAACTACATGCGTAACGGCGCCGCCATGAAGTCTAACCTGTCCCCCACGCCGTTCATTCAGAGCGACCATGAAGAAATACGCGAAAAGGCTGCTGAAATCACAAGGAACTGCTCCAATGACACCGATAAAGTTCTGACCATTCTTGCCTGGGTGCACGCAAATGTTGTCAAGGAAACAACCATCAGTTTTCCCTCCGCTCTTGATGTTCTTCGCAAACGCCGGGGAGACTGCAATGAACATACGTATCTGTTCACGGCCCTCGCGCGCTCAGCAGGCATTCCTGCCAAAGTTATAGTGGGACTGGCCTATCAGGACGGCGCATTCTATTACCATGCATGGCCGGCCGTTTATGTCGGCAGATGGTGGGAAACAGATCCGACGTGGAATCAACCGGCCGTTGATGCGAGTCATATTGCCATAGTGGAAGGAGAGCTGGAACAGCAGGTTGAGCTAATGAGGATAATCGGCCGGCTTAAAATCGCGGTTCTGGAGGAAAAGGCCGATGATTGAAATACGTAACCTGTGTAAGACATTTCAGTCTGTGCATGCCGTCAGGAATTTGAGCCTCGATGTGGCGCGCGGAGAAATATTCTGTTTCCTTGGCCCAAACGGCGCAGGAAAGACAACAACTATGAAGATACTCGCCGGACTCCTCCGGCCAACATCGGGCTCCGTGAGAATCGCCGGTTTGGACATTGCAACCCATCAAATCGAAATAAAAAAACTGCTAGGCTACATTCCCGACATGCCATTCATGTACGACAGGCTCACTCCTGCCGAATTCATGAGGTTCGTCGCGGATTTGTATGATATTCCGGAGAAGAAGTATGCCACACTGACCGAGGAACTCTTCCGCACGTTCGGATTGCGTGAAAGCTCCACGGCTCTCATAAAAGACCTTTCCCACGGCATGAGGCAGAGGCTCATTTACTGCGCCACACTCCTTCATGAGCCGTCGCTTCTTCTGATTGACGAACCGCTCATAGGCCTCGACCCCTACACCATCAGGCTAATCAAGGACCTTCTGCGAAAGAAGGCAGCGGATGGAGTCACGGTTTTCCTGACCACCCACATCCTTGCACTGGCAGAGGATATCGCCGACAGAATAGGCATTATACTCGACGGCCGGCTTCGGGCGCTGGGCACTCTCGAATATCTCATCAAGAATTCTGCGTCACACAGTCTGGAAGATGTTTATTTAAATCTCACCACATCGTCCACTGACAAGGATTAGCAATCATGGGCCAAGTGCTCGCGCTCTGCAGAAAGAACTGGAATTACTTGGTCAATACCGGAGTTATTCTCCGCCGCCAATCCAGGTTCAAGATGGTATTTGTGCTCCTTTTTGCAGTGGGCCTCGAAGCCGGACTTTGGGCGCTCTTCTTGGACGGCTTTCGGTTCCTCGATTCCATGGGAGGCGCTGCTGTATTGATTACAAGCCGTCTTTTTTCCTTGTTCTTTTTTGGAATGGGACTAATGCTGGTGATATCAGCCGCAATAACATCGTACGCCAGCCTCTTCAGGACTGAGGAAATCCCCTTTCTGGTCTCCGCTCCTTTTCGTCCAAGCCATATTGTCCTCTATAAATTTGTAGAGACCGCAGGACTTTCATCATGGGCTTTCGTATTCATGATCTTGCCTTTTGTGGGCGCCTACGCATGGCACCATAAAATGCCAGTCATTTTTGCCGCATGGACAGTTGCCTTCTCCATCCCCCTGCTTTTCCTCTGCTCTGCTCTGGGCACTGCCACCACAATGCTGGTTGTGCGCTGGATACCGAAAAAAAGAAAAGCGCTGTTCGTCGCCGTCGGGCTTCTTATCGCCATCGGCCTCGCCTGGCTTATCCATCGCGCGAAGAGCCTGTACTCCGCTTCGCAAGAGGAGTTCCGCTTCGCGCTGACGGCCCTTGTTCCAGGTCTGTCGCTCGCCTCCCATCCTCTTATGCCAAGTTGGTGGGCATCCGAGGGTATAACCTCGCTTTCAGCAGGTAATTTCCAGCGCGGATTCCGCTTGCTGGCTATGCTGACGACCACGGCCGCCATGTCCTGCTTGCTCATTGAGTGGCTTGCCTCGCGAGTCTTCATAGACGGATGGCTGAGGGTCGGCAGCGACTTCGGCGCAGGACACCGACGACCCATTCTTTTTCCGATGCTCGATCACATTTTAGGCAACGCTGTACCGCACGACATACGGGCCATGGTTCTAAAAGATTTGCGGACGTTTTTCAGAGACCCAATGCAATGGTCGCAGGCGTTGATTTTCTTCGGTCTCCTGGGCTTGTACTACGCTAATCTGCGTTCCTTCCGTTATCACACCCTGCCAGACGCTTGGCGAAATACAGTCGCCTTTCTGAATGTGTTCAGCGTGGCCGCCGTCATCTGTTCAATGGGGTCTCGTTTTGTTTATCCCCAAATGAGCCTGGAAGGCCAAGGGTTTTGGGTGCTGGGGCTTGCCCCGACGTCAATTACTAGAATATTGGTCACCAAATTCGTATTCTCAGCGATGGGATTGACCGCTATAAGCGTCGCGCTAATGGCTCTTTCCTCCCTTATGTTGAACGCTTCGCCCCTGGTCATGTCCGTCGCAGTCGGCGTTGCCGCCGCAATTGCCATTGCCACCTGCGGCCTGTCAACCGGACTTGGCGGCTTTTTTATGAATACCGAACAGAGAAATCCCGCCGCCATAGTATCGGGCTTTGGCGGAACACTTAATCTTGTTACAAGCCTTTGTGTCATGCTGGCCGTCATTTTCCCGTTCGGTTTTGTCTTCCATCTTCGCAACCTCGGCCGGCTAGCCGGAGCGGTGTTTTATGCGATGTTGGGATTCTGCGCGCTCTGGACATTTCTTGTTTCTCTTGGAGCAACAATCATTCCATTGAAGGCAGCGAACAGAGCCCTGGCCCGCAGGGAATTCTAATCGCGCTGGGTTCTCTGTGCGGGATTGACAAGTCACACTATGATCTGTTAGCCAATGATCTTGGCATGAAGAACAAGACATCAGTGCGAGCAGCCCCAGCCCGGCCAGGTGAAGAGGCCAACGAGAACAATAATGAGCTCCCTGAGGTCATAAGGGTCCTCGATAGTATCGGCGACGGCATTGTGGTTACCGACTCACGCGGATACATCATCTTTGCCAACAGCGCAGCCAAAGATTACATCTCTGCGGAGCCACAACTCGCACCCAGCCTCTTGCTCCGCAATGTCTTCAATGTCCAGCCGCCGGCGAGACCGCTTCCCACCCCCAGGGTTTTCTCTCACAACAAACAGACAAGACAGTATCGGAACATCATAATCAAAACGAGCAAGCGCGTCATCACGGCTGAGGCATCTCTAGCGCCGCTCTTTGACGACAGCAAGAAAATCAGAGGATCGGTGTTCCATTTCCGCGATGTCAGCTCGCGGATTGCAGAAGAACGCGTCGCACTCGAACGCGAGAAGATGGAAGCCCTTGGAATTCTCGCACAGGGTATTTCTTCAGAAATCACCAACTGGCTTGGCGCTATATCGAACCACGCCTCGGCCATTCTGGACAGTTTGATCCCTAAAACCCGCGCCCACGACGAGGCCCAGCATATACTTTCCATAGCCAACCAGGCTGGCATTATTGCAAAGCGTCTTCAGAGTATCGCAAGGGCGAGCAATCTCCGTAACGTAATGCAGATTAGCGCCGTTTCGGTTAACGAAATCGTGGACGACGCGATCAATTTGGTTGAGGCTTCGCTCCGTCACCACAACATCTCCATCTCCGTGCGGCATTCCTACAACAAACTGCATGCAAGCGCCGATCCGGCCCTTCTCCTTGATTGCCTCGTGAACCTCCTTCTCAACGCCGCCGATGCGCTTGACGACAGTGGCGGATCAATCACTGTGGATGTATCTCTCACAACCGCCTCCTCAAAGCGCTACGTCTTGATCCGTGTTCGCGACAACGGACGCGGAATCCCCAGGC
>CALETX010000162.1 GCA_937920455.1 uncultured bacterium | reverse complement strand
ACACTACGCTGACGAAGGTGTGAGGGCAATGTTTCTGAACATAGCTGATGACTGGAAGCAGCAGAATCATGTCTCCCATGCCGCCGGGTCTTATGAAGAGAATTCGTCTCATCTCCGAAGTTGGAATTTGCAAAGGCACATCGTGGTGTTCGCGCCATGAAAGGGCTCTGCTGAGCACCCTGCATAGAGCTGACCCCATAGTTGCGTCGGCTGCCTTAAGGAAGAACACCCTGTCAGGAAGATATTTCATACGGACTTTGTTCCGATTCCAGCCGCGCAAGCCGGACGCAAGGAGATTCTGTTACTGCGGATTCTTACAAATCCCCAGGCCGCAGCAAAGGAGATTCCCACGAGGGCGAGCGCCATGCCTGCAACGTCCGCCGCAGAATACCCGTAATAAAGCTGAACAGTTTCCTCTTCTGGATATACAATCATGAAACACGGGGTGGCAAGGTATATTCCGGATGCGCCTTTCACTTTCCAGTTTGGGTGATAATTGATCTTGATGAGGTGGGGCTTTCCGACGGCCTCAGTAGTGAAGGTGATGCGCCCGTCCTCAATGTGTTCGGTCTTCACCGCGCCTGTTGTAGAAACCATCTCTTCTGTCTGGATGCTGCTTGGATCCTCGATAACGCCAGTAAACTCCTCCTCTGAAAGAGAGCGGGGAAAACGCGGATCCGGAGCGTTGTTGCGGAGAAAAATGAACGGCTGATCGAGCAACTCCTGGCGCGAAAACCACTTGAGTCCTGCTGTTTTCCAGTCTGATACCTTGGCTGCAATCGGGCTTTTCCGCGGCACCACGACGTATCTTCCATCATGAGAGATCATTTCAAAGAGTTCCCAGCCGTCGCGTTCCCCGATTTTTTTCCAGTGACTGGGGAGTGCTGCCAGGGAACGCCTGGTTCCTTCCCAGCAGGCGACAAAGTGTTTGACGTTGAGAAGCTCCATGTGAGCTGTGGCGTTTGTCATGTTGAATGTGGCGGGAGTGACCAATGTCGGGAAACCGGCGCATGTTTTTGACGTTTCGCTTTGAAGATAATACGCGTACAGCGCGCCCGGCGACGATGTAAGAATGCCTCCCTCAACAATAGGTTTGCGAATCAGGTGCGGGACGCATTCAAAGATCCGCGTGGAGCCCAGAGAGTTGTTCCGTTCATGGAGATCATTGGCCAGTCTGCCGGGAGTTCCATGGAGCGGCAGTATAAGGTCTCTGATGACCGGCCAGCGTGGAGAAAGTTCAAGTCCGGTGTAGTTCCATCTTGCCCAGCCGGCGACGGCGGCGGCGTTATCCGATACGGCGATCATTGTCGCGATGGCGGATGCGGCAACAACAAGCCAATTTGAGCGCAAGCTTTGGACAACCCGTCCCAGAAGGCCTGCTGCCATGGCAATCAGCGCATATGTCATGAAGGGCCAAAGGCGAATGTTTACGAAAACAGGTGATATTCGCCATCCCTGCCAAAAAAGCAGCGCTGCGCAGAGAAACATCCATGCGTGCAGCAGCATGAACCGGTCTTTTTTTCTGATGCCTTCGATCACTCCAGCTGCGACGATTGGCGGTCCGCAGAATAGCATGGTTTTCATAAAGGGGCTCTGGAGGGAGATGTCCCAGTTGTCCCCGAACGGCACGGTGAATTCCATGCCGGTTGTCAGTGGCAGAAGCCACCATGCCACGAGAAGGAAAGCCAGTAAACCCTCGGTAAGAAGCACAAGCACAGCGCGGGCTCTTGTTCCCCGCTCGGCAAGGAGGGGAGCTGCGGCAAGAGTGACAGCCGCAACTACGGTGGTGAAGAAATGTGAGAGGGCAAGAAGTGCAAGCAGCAACGCTGTTCGGACATGGAATTTGTTGTTCCAGGCGTCGCGGGCTGCGCATGCCACTGCCAGAACCATTATGGGAAAACTGACGCTGTTTGCTATCATTCCCGCGAGTGTGCTGAAGATGTTGACGCCCCACATTGTGTGGGTGGAGTCGAACAGGAGCAGGAGCATACCGATTGCGGCAAGCACAGGTGTCGGCCTGGCTGCGCCCAGAATCCGGGCTGCTATGGCCACGGCGGCAGGAAGGGCTAGTATTCCGGAAATACTGACTAATTTGAATGCGATATTAAAAGGCATGATCTTTGAAAGAAATGCCACGGCAAGGTAAGGGGGAAGAAAGTAGAACTGGAAAAGTGGAAATCCGCACCACCATCCATTAGCCCAGTAAACGGGCCTGCCATGAGTAAAAAGCTGGCTGGCAAGCTGGCTGGCCAAATAGTTGTGTGCTGGAGTGTCGCCACCGACAGTTGTTGTGTTCCGCAGCAGAAACTCAGGGGCAAGATGAGCGAGCGTAAAGGCTGAGATCGCGACGAAAACTGCGGCCGTCGCTGCTTTTCCGGTGGCTGGTAATCTAAGAGAGGCAAATCTCACGGGCATTAGACGCCGCACGGCTTTGATTTGCAGGAGGGCAAATGACGCGGTCAGGATGCAGACAGCGGCAATAGCGGTTCTTTTGAGAGGTCTTGTGATGAGTCCAGGGGGGGTCAGTTTGATGGTAGACCGCGCGGTGATGCTGCGGTTCAATCCCTTTAACTCATAATCGAGCACCGCAAAGATCTCGTAGGTGCTGCCAGGCCAGCCGGAAGCGTTCGATACGGAAAATCTACATAATTGTTTCTCTCTTGGCGGTATTATGATCGAAATGGAGGGGTTAGGACAGCGCAGTTCATCGGGAAGCATCAGGGTGACCTGTGCCGGCACAGGGCTGGTCAGGTCGGACGCGATCGTAAGCAGAACTTCGCCGGCGCGGCCCGATGGAGCGCCGCAGAGGCCGACCGCAAGGGGGTCAAAAGGAGGATCCGGTTCGGCGGAAACTACAGGCAGAGTGGATATGACGCTGAATGGGTAGCCGTTGGCGTCAGTGTACCGAACCCTGATGAGGACCGTATGCATGCCTGGCGGCGAGAAAGGTTGCTGGAGCAGGGCTGTGGCTCGGAATGTTTGGCTGGGCTCGAGAGTCTCTTGTTGCTCTGGACATGAAACAGTCTGTTTTCCTGCAGATACTGAGACTGCTACGGAAAAAGCCGGCTCGTCT
>CALETX010000161.1 GCA_937920455.1 uncultured bacterium | reverse complement strand
GAGAGGATCGAGACGATCATCGGCAGGGTTAGTTGCGCCTCACAGCGACGCGAAAAAGGAGGGGCGGAATCGCCAGGCATGTTAGCAAGCCACTATGCGCCGCGCACGCCGTTGATGGTGCTCCGTGGCAGATGGATGGAGCAGCAGTTTGCTGGGAACAAGGTGGGATACCTTGCCTTCAGGCGACCCCCGGAGGGCATTGCATTCGAAGCGGTGGAGACGCTTTCGTCGGACGGAGACCTGCGGGAGGCTGCGGCAAATCTTTTTGCCGCCATCCGCAAGCTTGACGGGATGGGTCTGGATCTGATTCTTGCGGAGCAGGTCCCGGACGAGGGGCTCGGCCGTGCGATAAACGACAGGCTTCATCGCGCGGAAAATCCGTGGGATGCTTGCGGCGCCAAGCGATCCGGCGGCTCATGCTCGCAGTGAGGCTTAGCGTCAGTTGGGCAGCCAAGAGAGTGCGCCAAGATCAAGGGAAGAACATTCGGGTCGCGATTTGCGCATCCTGTGCGTAACGTATTCGAAATTCAGAGGATAAAGGCGGAGGATTTGCTCGTTCAGGGAGCGCCCGCTCCACGGCATGGCGAATCAGGCTGCGGAGAATAATCTCCGGCTGCAAAGTCGGCAAATCCGGGCAATTCGCCGACGAAAAGTTTGCCAGTCGTCTAGATTCTTGCTGCGGGATTGCCGTGGCTTGGGCGCCAGCCTTCTTTGATCAAGTTGTTGTGAAGCTTAGCAACTCCGGCATCGTCAAGAAGCGCAAGCCTCTTTCCCGCCGCGGTGGCGTAGAAAATGTTGTTCCGGCAATAGCATCGCTCCTCATCGGTGGAAAGCCTGAAAAGAGTGGTGTTGCCCGTCCTCTTGGAGATCACGGTGTTGTTGAAAATGCCAACATGCCTTTGCGGTAGGGCTCTCAATCTGCCGGCTGTAGCCGCCGTAGTGGACGATCTGCGAATTACCCGCTCCATCCGCTTCGATCAGAATGTTGCCGTACACCAGAGTCAAACGATACTCTGGAGCCGCGAATATCTGGGGATGGTCGCTGTCCACCAAATCGAGTTGCCTGTTTCCGCTGTCGATCCAATTCCAACGGATCAAGCAGCCGGCGGCTCATTACTCCAAAACAGATAGGGAAAATGTTACGCCGTCTGTTCAGTTCTTTGGGCGACCGACATTGAGATGAGGTCTAAGAATGTGAGGACAAGCCAGTGCTCGAAAATGTTGAAACCAAAGGCGGCGATCATCCGGAAAAAAGACGGGCCAATCGTCTTGGCTCCACATGTTTGGAGCGCCTTCATAATAAAGGTTGGGTCTCCGCACGTTTTGAAGTTGTTCAGCGTAGTTTACGTAACATGACTGCCATGAAAAGGCAGGTTGGGATTTGCTCTTGTCCTTGGTGCGGGTGGATCGGGCGTTATGAGATCGCCTGTTCGAGACTGCTCTTGATGGTTTGTAGGGCTGCTTGTGCCCACACAGCATGTCCATTGTCATTGGGATGGCAGTTCCTTTCGTCGAGATGATATTCGCTCCATTTTCTGCCGTTTTCTGTGGCCTGGAGAATAGCCTTGCGAACATCCACGAAAGGCGCGCCGCGTTGCTGCGCCGCCTTGTGTTGAGCAGCTAGTGTCTCTTCGAGATGTTTGAAGAATGGCTTCAAGGGGTTGTCTCCGGCGGTGCCGACAACAATCACATCGGCTCCTAATCGGCTGCGTATTTCATGGACCATGTTCGCGAGAGCGAGGAACGTTTCTTCAGGGATAAGGAAATGATAGGCGCAGTCATTTGCGCCAAAAGCCGTGAAGACGATATCGGGTCTGAACGGCCCAAGTTCGTGTATTCTGCCCAGCCCTTCGTACGTGTTTTGACCCCCGATTCCGAAGTGACGGGGGGCTAAAGAAAGATTGGGATACTTCTCTTTGAGCAGTCGGCAGAGAAGTGGGCCCCAGTTGTTTTCGGGGCATGATGCGCCGCCGAACCATTTATCGGATATTTGGCTTATCGAATCGCCGAAGAAAGCAATACGCAGTTCGAGTTTCGTATGCTTCTTCAGTGCCTCGCGCAATTTTGGCAGCACAAACCTGGTCGTCATGATCTGCTATCCTCTGCTAATTTCTGATTCGGTGAACCTAACGGACGGCCATTTCGCGCGCAAGTTTGAACGTTCATCGCTGCTCTTCCTTTTGGCTTGTGGCCTTGACGCCTTATGCTTGCACAAAGAAGGCGGTCAGTCTATTGAGTGCGGCAGATGGCTATCTTCCTGGTTGCGGCCGGTTGAGGACTGGCTGAATGCTCTAGTGATGATGGAGGAATCTTAAGGATGAAACCCGACATGAGGATCGGCGTTTGCGTGGTTGGGGCGAGCGCGAGGAGCACTTTTCTGTTCGACTATCTCAAACGCTACCCGGACGAAGGTTTCGTTACAGGCGTTTATGATATTGTGCCTGAAAGATCCAGGATTCTACTTGAGCACTATCAGATTCACAACGGCACGATCTATTCATCGCTTGCTGAGGCGGTTAAGGATCCAAGGGCCGCAGCAGTCTTTGTGAGCAGTACAGATTCGGCACATCCCGAGTGTGCGGTGGCTGCATTAAAGGCTGGAAAGAACGTTTACTGTGAGAAGCCTATGGCTGTTACGATGCGTGGAGCCAAAGCGATTGCTGCGGCTGCAAAGAGCGCGCGGGCAATGTTCTATTTGGGGATGAATCTCCGGCACAGTCCGGCGCATGAAGCAGTTCATAACCTGATTGTCACCGGTAAAATAGGCAAAGTGATCACGATAGAGGCTAATGAGCACTATTATGGCGGCAGGACATATTTCCGGCGGTGGAACAGGCTGCGCAAATACGGTGGCGGGCTATGGCTGACCAAGGCGTGCCATGACTTCGACATCCTGACGTGGTTTTCCGGCGGAAAACCGCTCAGGATAATGGCCTCCTGCGGCCTGGATCATTACAAACCCCGTGTGGATGCAACGTTATATTGCCGCGACTGTGCGTTGGCCGAAAGCTGTGCGGATTACTGTCCGCCTCCGG
>CALETX010000160.1 GCA_937920455.1 uncultured bacterium | reverse complement strand
CGGGTGATAAAGTATGCTCTGTTGACGATTCTGAAAAGGGAGGGTCGGCTCAGCCTGTCCCGTCTTTCGCGATAGGCTTGCGATGCTGCTCACCGGTATTTGACTTCCATCCGCGGCGTCTGCGACAAGACTGCTGCATGTGTCCTCATGTTTGGTTTGGGGAAGCCAGTTTTCCCTGTTGATACCCGTATTTTTCTCATTACAAAACGGCCTGGATGGGTTCCGGCAGGTGCCACAGCAGGGAAGATGCAGCCAGGCATTTGCGGACGTTCGTGCCGCCTCAAATCACCTTGCCGTTGCATCTGTATCTTATCTGACACGGGAGAGATGTTTGCAAAGTGCGAAGGGCGGCTTGCGGTATATGTGTGCTATCGGATGGGATATGTATGAAAGGCGCGGGGGAAGCACGTAAAGCGTTATAAAGGTTCAAAGACATATGTGCTTCCATAGTTCCGGGGCTAGCTTTCAAAGGCCAGGACAATCATTCCGTTCGGCATTCAGGGCGGAAGACTCAAGTTAGTATTAGCTTCTCTATTAGCATGAATCATGCTAGCATTACAGGTGGAATGAACCAAAGGCTGTTCCGCCAGGTAAAGAAACTCAAAGTCGAAGTGTACGAGGTGAGACGCAATAACTTGCACACTAACAGGTTGCATCTGTGCTCGACGGCCGGCTATGGTTTAGAAGGCTTTTTTACGTTTGTGGCAGGATGGTGGCAGTGAGACATGAGACGGTTGAGACAGCTTTTGCATATCAATACCGATAGATCTGGCCGGCCGAAGAATATGCTCATACAAGGAAGGTTAAAATAACCTGAGGCACTATATTTGGCTTTATGAAACATACAGTTTGAGCATGGACTTTGAATATCCATATTTGGCCACATTACGTGACCGGCGGTTTTTGTACAGGAGGCTGGTAAATAAGCATGTTGGGCTCCATACAACATAAACTCCGTGCCACGGTCAGCGCCAACAGTCGCTTAATCGTCGCGGGGGTGGCATTTTTATCCTGCTCTATTAGCAGGGTATCAGCCGGTCCTCCTGTTGTTCAGACGTATTTTTTACCGGTTACAACTGAAATGGAGTACCAGCACTGTCTGGACCTGCAGTTTACAGCTGGCGGCGGACCAACAGCTTCCACAAACATAGTCGCGATCATATCCATCGTGGCCGCGATATCCAACACGGTCATTTATTACGATCAGTGGGAAAATGGGTTTGATAATGATTTGGCGAACCCGACCAATGTGTGGAGCACCAGCAATCCTGGCGGAACTCAAATATGGGGTGACAATAATCCTGCAAACGGCATTCCGCCGGCCTATTCAGTTGACCGAATAGATGCCGGCGACATTGTCCTGGTCCAGGCGACCAACATTTATCCCAGGCCACCTTCAACTATTTCATATGACGGTGGTGACAGAGTGGGGGCCTCAAAACCTGTTTCGATGACTATGGTATTGTGGCCTGTGAATACTGGGCCATTAATGGCGGAGGCCTGCGAGGTTTACGAGACGTTGTTGTATGGAACCAACTTCGTTGCGCCCGTTGGAGTGGACACTTTTGGAACAGCTCCATTGACTTTCAGCTCTTCACGGCTTGGCATAATGGCATCTGAGTCTGACACCGTAGTAATGGTGGATACAAATGCTGACGGCATGTTCGACGTAACTAATAATCTCTCGGCAGGCGAAGGGTGGCTTGCGCCTGGACGTGTTGTTGCGGGGGCGAGGGTTGTTTCGTCCAAACCGGTCCAGGTTATTGAAATGACAGGCCAGGTAGGCGCTAACTATGCCTCGCGCTGGTATATGCTTTATCCTACTGACATTTGGGCTTCACGTTATTACTGCGCAGTTGGGCAGACGACCAACACTTATCCTGTTAGCGTTTTCATATACAATACGAACAGTTCATCCCTTTCAGTCAATTACCAGACTATTTATGGAAGCGGCATCACGAACGTTCCAGCGAACGGCTGGATTGAATTTGCGATGCCGAGCAACTCGGGGGCACACTTTTTTACCACCAACGGGTTGACATTCGAGTCAGTGCTGATGCTTGACAGGGGTCCGGATTATGACTGGGGATGTTCGCTGATCCCAGGATCTTTACTCAGTTCGGTGGTCCTTGTCGGATATGGAGCCGGATCGAGCGACGGAAGCGCTAATGGCAGTCCCGTGTGGGTTTGTGCGGAAAGCAATGGGACGCTATTTGTTGATTTTGACGGAGATCCAACGACCGGAGCGTTGACTGATCCGTTCGGCAACAGGTATGACACCAGCATAGTTGTGTCGGCATTTCAATCTGTCCGGCTGTTTGATTCCAGCGATAACGATCAGACCGGCATGCGCATTTACACCACAAACGGCACTCGGGTTATCGCGATGTGGGGAGTGGATCCCCTTACTGCAGGTTTGGCTTTGCCGTACATAGATGCCGGCAGTGGTGTGATCCCTATACCGGAATTTCGCGCGAGAAAAGCGGCCGAGTTGATAGACGATCGAAACGGAAACGGATCTTTCGATCCGTCTGAGACCATACGATGGACCATTGTGATGAACAATGCAAACATGCGGCCATTGTCGGATGTAGTTCTCTTTGATCCAGTGCCTTCCAATACGATATATGTTCCCGGGTCGGCTACTCTTGACGGCGAGCCGTTTGCAGACGACACAGTGCCTCCGAGCCTGACCGCCTATCCCTTTGACGAGGGAGGAGCTTCGCTTGGCAATATTTCAGCAGGCGGGTCGAGAGTCGTAACTTTCAGGACCTTGATCACGAATCCTCTTCCTCTCGGCGCGCAGGCGATTTTCAATACGTGCACCGGCACAGTGGAGGCATATACCGATTATCATACTCTCAAAGTAAAGGTGTATTCGGCCGATCTGGAACTCTCGAAAAGCGCTCTGCCTGCTGCTCAATATGTGGGGAGCAATGTCACGTTTACGATCACTTTGACGAATCGCGGGCCGGACGTTGCCACGAATGTGACAGTGAGAGACGCGCTGCCCTCGGCGATGGCCTATCAGTGGCATTATGGCGGGGCTTATCAGACCAATAGCGGCATTTGGACCGTTGGAACGCTGCCGGCAGGTGTAAGCACGTCGCTTGTTCTTGTCGCAACGGTCCTTTCTGGAGGCCATTGGACAAATGCGGCTGAGGTGTGGACATCATCGTCTTACGACCCTGATTCGTATCCATCCAACGCGGTTGTGGGTGAGGACGACTACTCGGAAGCGGAAGTGCAGGCGATATGGCATGCAGATCTGAGCGTCGCTAAATCTGTGGACAATCCGGCGCCAACGACAAACGAGGTCGTCAAGTACACGGTTATGGTTTCGAACAGCGGTCCAGCCGAGGCCACTGGTATCGCGGTCCTTGAACCCTTGACTAACGGCTTGGTATATTTGAGCAATACTGTATCCCACGGATCATATGACAGTGGCAGCGGCATCTGGACGGTTGGAACTCTTTACATCGGCGAAGCAGCCACTCTACACCTATGGGCAAGGGCTACAGGGATCCAGGGAATTTACATCACCAACCGTAGTTCCATTTCGCACAGCGATCTCCCGGATCTCAACGGAGCAAACGACTCATCTGAGGCAGTGATCTTGCTCAGTACGCTTAGAGTGTTCAAGTCGGCCGATGTCGAGTGGGTGTATCCTGGCAGCAACATTGCATATACTATTACTGTGTCCAATGCGGGCAGCGAGGTCCAAGCCGGTGTTTTGGTGTACGACGCCGTTCCGCAGGGCGCTGGTTATGTCTCCGGCAGCGTGGCTGTTTCTGTCGGCCCACCTGGTGTTGTCAGCACCAACGGAACTGTGAGAGACACCTTTTCGGGAGTTCCGTCTTACGCCAACAACGATGGGACTTTGCCGTGGTCAGGTCCGTGGAAAGAGATTGGTGAACAAGACGGGCCGAATACGGGATACTCGCTTGTCACAAACCAGGAGGCTCAACTTTCTCATGATAGGGGGCTTGAGCGCAGCTTGTGGCTTTTGGGAGCGGATAGCGCAAGTCTTAGCCTTTCGTATAGGGAAATATCGCTGACATACACCAATGAGTGGGCAGATTCTTTTCCGAGCATATCGTACTCGAACAATGAGGGAACGGTAAACTGGAATGGGCCTTGGATCGAGAGCGGTGAATCGAACGGCCCTGCATCGGGAGCAGCGGGCGTTTCATCCCCTGGATATGCTTACTTGAGTACGAACACGGCTTTGACGCGTTCGTTTTCGGCGTCCCAGGCAACCCAGACAGTGCTGAGTTTCGGCTTCAGGCAGTGGGGCACAATAGAGACAAACAACGTTTCTGACCTCTTTACCAGCGTCACATATACCAACAACTATGGCTCTTGGGCATGGAACGGCCCGTGGGTGGAGACCAACGATGATGGGTCTGCGACAATAAGAGGCAACAGGCATATCTATATTGATACGGGTCGTCTTCACTTCGACTCATGTACTCCGGGTCAAGGAATCGAGCGGCGGGCGAGTTCCTATTCGGCCACGAGCGCCGTGTTGAGTTTTTCGTGGCAGACGGTTGGTCTGGATGCTGGGGAGTATTTGCAGGTTTATATTCTCTCCAACAACGTCTCGACAATGGCGGCGCAGTTTGGGGGAGGCGTTAATGCAAGCGGCACTTTTACCACAAACATGCCGCTGGGCACAAACATTGGCGTGCGCTTCCTGACGACAGGCACATGGGCTCAAAACGGCGAAGATGCTTATGTGGATAATGTGGCGATCACTTTTTATCAACCGTTGTTTGAGTCGAATGATACCGCCAGAGTAAGTATTTCCACCAACGGATCTGATTGGGCTGCGATTTTCGCTTTGACTGGAACTGTTTCGGCGACGTGGCAAAATGTCTATATTGATATTTCGAAGTACGCCGCCGATGAAACGTGGTTAAGATTTGAAGCGAATGGGTATGACGGGAACCTGGAAGCGTGGTACTTTACTAAGGTAAATGTGACTGCGCTGGTACCCAGTGTCCATCAATCTGACACTGCATATTTAGAGATTTCTACTAACGGAGCCATCTGGGTCCAACTCATGAACCTTGAAGGCCAGTTTGGAGGGCCTCATTCAACGAACTTTGATATTTCTGCTTATGCGTCAACAAACACGCGGATCAGATTGAGAGTTTCCGGGTATGAAGACCCGGCGGCCATGTTCAGGTTCGACGATGCCACCGTTGCGCTGACATTCAGTGGCAGGACAGGCGAGCCGCCTGTCCTGGCTTCCGGCTACGTTCTATTGCCGGGGCAAACCTTGTCCGTTAAATACACCGTTCAGGCGGACAATCCGCTTTATCAGGAGTGGATCAAGAACACGGCGTGGGCAGCTTCCATGCAGCATCCGGTTCCAAAGGCAACAACAATCGAGACAACGACAAAAGCGACAGATCTGAGCGTGGACAAATCGATTGATGACGGCAACCCGCATGCGGGTTCAAATATTGTCTATACTGTGTTGGTTACAAACACTGGGCCCAGCGTGGCGTGGAATATTACGCTATCGGATCAGTTGCCTGCCGGTCTTTTGTATTCTTCAAACGAGACTTCACAGGGGTATTACTCGACCAGCACCTGGATCTGGACGATCGGCGACCTGGGTGTTGGTTCTGCTGCATATCTTCGCATATGGGCAACTGTTGAGGAAGGCCGAGAGGGTCAGCACATAACGAACACTGCGACTATTGCCACAATGTCCCCTGCTGATTCTGTGCCTTCCAACAACGCTGATTCGGTAGTTATTACGGTTTACGGCGTGGATGTGTCCTTATCCAAGAGTGCGTCTCCTACCAACCCATGGGTGGGGGGACATGTTGTTTTTGCTGTTTCTTTGACAAACCATGGTCCCAATGAAGCCACATCTGTACAAGTTCTCGACCAACTACCGGCCGGTTTGATGTTTGACAGTTACACTGCCACTACCGGCACTTATAACAATGTCTCGGGGGTGTGGGAAGTCGGCGTGCTTGAAGCCGGCGAGTCGGCAACATTATGGCTGGAGGCGGTTGTCGGGACCAACACTGCCGGCTGGTCAATAACTAATACGGCACTCGCCTCATGCGAGGAGAGCGAAATATCGTCAACTAATAACAGTGCTTATGCGGTTGTATGGCCTCACGTTGCTGAATTGAGTGTCTGGAAGACCTCGGATGCCACTGGCGTTGTGGAAGTCGGGGAATACATCGCTTACAGCATAGTTGTCAGCAATAGCGGTATAGACGCGCATACATCTTTGGCAATGTCGGACCCTGTGCCGGTGGGGTGCTCAGCGGTTACTGGATCAACGATAGTAGTGGCTCCTCTGTGGACGAACCTGTTATGGAAGGACGACTTCGCGACTCAGAGCTACTCGAACAATGCAGGCAACACAAACTTCCTGTCTGCATGGGTGGAACTCGAAGGTGATGGGCCGATAGCAGGCTCGATTTTCGTTGGGGACGACTCCGGCTATCGGCCGGGACACACTCTATACTCTCTTTCATTTTCAGGAGCTGGCGCAGGCTCCACCAGTTGGATAATGCGGGCTGTGGATATCGGCGAAGCGACAAATGCCGAGTTGTACTTCGAGTTCCGTAACGGGGGTATGAGCAGCGGCTCGCGACTTTATGTGCAGGCGACGACGAATCCAGCCGCAGGTGTTTGGTCCAATATAGCGGTAATTACTGCGTCAACGCCAGCGTCGTATAGCGCCACCACTATTTCCATAACGGCTTTTGCGTCAACTTCGACGGCTATACGTTTTTTCACCACCAACATGTTGGTTACCGATGTCTTGTGGATTGACGACGTTACAGTATCTGTGCCGGATCGGCGACGTGTTGTATTTGCCGGCGGAGATCCCCCGACCTTGGCTTCTGGTCTTGAGCTTGAGCCCGGCGAATGGCTCTCTGTGGGTTACACTGTCAGAGTGGAGAATCCTCCTGCCGTATGGGTTATAACCAATACCGTCTCGGTGCAGAGCGATCAGATTCCGGTTCCGATAACCGATCGAGTCACTAACCAGGTGGCTTATGGCGATATTGTTATTTGGAAAGAGGCGAGTGAAAGTGCTCCAGGAACCAACGAAGTTGTTTGGTTTACGATAACCGCAAGCAATTCAGGACCGTTTACAGTGCGGGATGTCACGGTGCATGACTTATGGCCGGGCAACATCATATTCAGCAATGCTGCTGTTTCGAGAGGCACGTACGATGCCAGCTCGGCAACGGTTCATGTATGGAATATAGGGTGGATAGCGCCTGGTGAAACCGTCACGGCAGTAATAACAGGAGAGGTCAACGTTGCTTCCAAGGGCCTAGGCATCACAAACGCGGCTTTTATTGCTAACTGCAGAACTTATGACGTCAATTCATCAAATGATGAGAGTCACGTTGCGCTTGTGACGCTTGTCGTTGTTACTCGGATGCAGGCCTGGTCTGTCGGTTCGGGTGGATGGGTTGAATGGGAGACAGCATCCGAAGCGGGAACGGCTGGCTTTTTCATAGAACGCTCTGAAGACAGCGAATGGCGCCGGGTGACGCGTCAAATTGTTCCTTCGAGACCTGACGCCAGAGGCGGCGCTATATATCGAGTGCCAGATTCGGCCATAACGCCAGGGCAGAAGGTGGAGTACCGTCTCATTGAAATAGAGCGCGGCGGCACAGCGCGGTGCTACGGACCATATAAAGTTACGGTTGATCTCCTGCCTGGAGGAACTATCGCAGGTGGACAATCGAGTCATGTTGTCATGCCCAAGTCCTCATCATCGCGTGAAGCAAGGCTTTCGAAACATTTGGCTCGGCAGGAAGGCTCAGTTGGCGTCGCTGGCGCGAAAGTCGAGGCAGGAGCAATAGGCGGCGAGGCCCATGATTTTAAGCGGGTAAAACTGGTTGTTGAGGAATCAGGCCTTTATTCGGTGGGTTCTGATCAGCTTGCCAACGCTCTTGGCGTTGAGCCTGACGCTGTTGCGCAAAAGATTGCTGCTGGGCAGGTCGGTCTGATGAAGCAAGGGATGTCCGTGGCTTACAGAATAGGCGCCGAAACCAACATAGTGTTCTACGCTACGAGGCCGGGAAATGGGTATATGTCTCATGATATTTACTGGATTGAGTGGACTAACGGTCCTCAGATGCAAACAGTGATGATGTCGTCGGAGAAGCCGGACTTTCACGACAAGTTTTTTGATGATACCGTCCATGCTGAGAACGATGTGTGGGATATTACGACATTCGCGACGGATCCTGATGATGATTATTGGTACTGGAAGTATCTTGTTGCGGGCGATAGTGACTGGGGCAGTGCGGAAGAAACTGTGCTTCTTGATTCTGTAGTGACGGGAAGGGCCGCTCGCTTGACCATCAATATGGCCGGCATTGCGGGCGAAGGTTTGCCGAATGAGCATCATTGGATAATTAAAGTCAACGGCGTTTTGATTGGTGAGCACAGTTGGGGCGGAGCAGGGCCGCATGCGGTTACACTGAAGATTCCCGCAGGGTGTCTGGTGGAGGGACAGAATGTCGTCAGAATTGATGCTGTTCTTGATGACAGCGTTCCATACAGCGTCACATGTCTTGATTCTCTTGAGATCAAATACTCACGTTTCTATCGCGCTCACAACGATTCGGCGCTTGTTCGCGGAGGTAATAACCTAAGAGCCACTGTGAAGGGGTTTACTACGCCTGATATTTTGATCCTTGATCTCAGTAATGAGTCATCGCCGAAATTCGGAACGGGATTCAGAGTTGTGAATGATGGAACCTCGTATTGTGTGACAATCCGCTTTGCCAACCCCTCTGTTTTCTACTATGTCGCAGCGGGGCCGGCTGTGAAAACACCGGCCACTATATCGGTCCCAATGGAGCCTAATTTGCGGTCGGCTGATAATGAGGGACGGTATCTTGTCATTACAGTGCCAGAGCTTGAGAGCGCTGCCGGGAGGCTTGCGGAATACAGGCGGACACGCGGACTTTCATCAAAAGTCGTGCAAGTGGATGCGATTTTCAATCAGTTCACTTGGGGTGTCAAAGACCCGCGCGCCATTCGTGAATTTCTCAGATTTGCTGTTGCCGGATGGAGAAATCCGCCGGCGTATGTGGCGCTGCTTGGTGAAGGCTCTTACGACTACCGAAATATCTGGGGATATGGGGACAGCCAGGTTCCTACGATGATGGTGCCAACGCCTGATGGCCTGTACGGTTCCGATTCCTGGCTGGGTGATCTGGACGGCGACGGTTGTCAGGACATTGCTGTCGGAAGATTGCCTGCACAGACCGAAGGGGAACTCGACGGTTTGATTGACAAGATAATCGGCTACGAAATGTCTGAG
>CALETX010000159.1 GCA_937920455.1 uncultured bacterium | reverse complement strand
GCAGGTTCGGAAAATGCCACAGTGAACCCTTCTCGCCCTTTCCGCTCCACCCGGTCAAGAGTGAACCAGTTTGCCTGGACTATTATAAGGTAATCGGCGTCATGCTCAATCTGGTCGAATTTCACTTCCATTCGCCTGGCTCCCGCAGGCACGGGAGTATTTATCTGACGCAAATTGTTCGCTGTTATGTTGGATCCAGAGAGCCCCCGTAGTTCCTTGACCGAATGCAGCGCAAGCGCCCCTCCCTGCAACTGCATATCTCCTGAACCTGGATCCACCACTAAGGAGGTCTCGCCAGCTTTATGCTTCCACTTTAGCGGCTGGGCATGCCCGTTCGGCTGCTCAAAAGAGAGCGCCGCATTCATCACATCAGCTCCAAAAACAATGCCGTTTTCCGTGACCGTACCGATATTGACTCCAGTCAGCCATGCTGGTTTCTTATCCTTTCGATTGGCAACCTGCTCGACGCTGATTTCGGGCCCACCAATGCTCACGCCGGCAGACATCGCAACCTTGCCCCAGTTCAACATCGCAATTCCGGATGCCTCGAGGGTGTCAGGCACGCCATTGAAGCACCGGATCCGTATCGGCGTAGGGATCGCCGGATCCGCGCCTACGGCCTGCTCCACCAGATCGCCTGGCGCAAAATCGTACGGCGTGTTGCGATCGGCGTTGGCTGCCACTCGGACAACTCCGCCGGTGGATTGGCCGCTGGGAGTGTCAATCCAGGCATCACCAATGTCGTACACCATCGCGCCAGGAGCAATGATGTATCGCAGCGGCCTTTCGTGTCCATCCCACGTATAGTTGTTCTCATCGTAGAGCTTCGGCGCACCCGCAGCCACTGCAGCCCAGCGAATGCGCTCGATGCGAATAATGCAACTGCCGTCGGCGTTCTTACGGAACTGTTTGATCTCGTACCACCTATACGTGTCGCGCCTGACAGCCCCTCCAAGATAAAACCCGCCTGTTGTAGTCTCGGAAGGCGAGAGGTACTCTCCAGCGTCCGCCACCGCAAAGTACCTTCCCACCACTTCTGGACCCCATCCGCAATCAGGCGACCCGATTATGCAGCCACCCAAATAATTGACCCCCTCATGGATAAGGCTCGGATACGCGCGGCCTCGATAGACATATCTGAACTTCGAAACCGGTTGGCCTCGCGAGGTTGTCACGCTCGGTCTTTCTTCACCGTTCTCTGAATATGTCATCGGAAAATCGGCCACAGAAATGCCGTTTTCGATCAACTTGCCAACATCCAGATTGGTGTTTGCCACCAGATACCCAGCCCAGTCATCCGGCGCGATAATGACCACAGTTCCGTTTGTCAGCCACTTGTTCTGGTTCATATTGATGAGCGGCCTGGATGTTGCCAGCTTCTGTATATTGCACACGCCAGGTGCGATACGTATCGCGTCATCGTCCCATTCGATACCAGCAACCTTGCCATAGAATGGATCAGGATCGTAACACACCTCGGAATTGAGCCCTACCCCACACTCATCTCCCAGACCCGAAAACACGTCTCCTTGATACACATACGCCGCGCTTATCACGAAGGAATCGCCGCGCGCGTATTGATTGCGCGTCACCTGCAGCTCCATTGTCTGATTGTCGCAGTTTGCGCTCGTGTTGATCTGAATGCTCCCAGTCACGTGCTTGTTGTAAATAATGCTTTCCCTGGGATGGTCATTCTCCAAATCAGCCACCAGATAGTTCATTCTCTTCTCGTTATCCCATCCGATGGCTTTGACCCAGATGCGATCAATTGGCGGTCCGTACCATCTATTGCCGCAGATAGTAAGATACTGCCCAACGAAGATGCCGCGGATGCTCGGCACATAGATTCGCTGATCTTTCCCTTTGCTCACCGGTTCAAGAGTCCACTGCATGTATGACGATGCCCCACGCACAATGGCGTTGCGCAGTCCCATTATCTCGTGATTCCCCTGAAAGGGCAATCCGTGGCCCTTCATGTTGATCATGCGGTACAGGTACTCCCCATACCACCCAGTCGGCGTTGCATGCCCAACCGATGGCAGGTGCCTTATCTCGTAACCCTTGCGTAGATCTCGAATCGTCACCGCAGGTCCGCTCTCGCGATCTTTCTGATAAAGGTTCTGAACAGCGAACGGGACTGTGACAGTTGACGGAATAACAAGTATTCCGCCTCCATGTTCGATTATCCACCGGCTCGCCGTGTCTAACGTCGCCAGCGCCGCCTCAGGAGTCGAAGCGTCACCAAAATCAGTCAGCACATATTCACCGCTCTTGCTGACCTGTACGTCCTGAGCGGCCACCCTCATGGCCAACCCAACAATGCCCAACCACCGCCACATTATTGTCCGAGTGTTCATGTTTGCTTCCCTTCTGCATGGAATTACAAAGGCAAGTTTCTAGGCCTCATCCTCAATGCCTGCCTCAGGATTCACTTGAAAATCTCAATGCCCCTGTTCGGATAATCATCCAGCCTGATGTATTCCGCATCAAGCGCCTGAGGAACACGTCTTCGTGTGCTGCGCTCTCGCACTATTCCGGCCCGTCCTTTGAAAACTACGCCCTCGAGATTGACCTCGATCGCCGGATTCGGTCGCAGGAAAACCAAATCACTGCCTTCTGAATGCGTGATCTCGATCGTTCCCTCCCGCTCCAGATACCTCACAATCGGGGCCATCTCATTCTGTCGACGCGGGAACAGAACCACGAGGAAGGTGCTGCCGGCAGGCCCGCTGACATGCATCAGCCAATGTTCCACCACGTCATAGAGGAGACGAACGCCTGAACCGCCGGCCGCATTTTTCAGTTCGCGCCGCAAACGCTGGTTTGTGACATCCCTGCTTACTCGCCCCCGCTCGACTCTAACAGCCGGCTTGGAGGGCTCAAGAATCAGCACATCAAGCCCAATGCCAAATCCTCTGCCTGCGTGGCCGGGAAACCATACGCTGCCGGCACTTCTTACTGCCGGCTTACGGGAAAGAACGTCCAGGTTCCACATGCATTCATCCGGCCCACAGACTGCGTCTTTGATCACGAGATATTCCACCCCGCCCGGTCTATCGGCTTTGATCAGAACGATCTCGCGTTCCCAGCCGTTTCTATGCGACCCGTCAACATACATCGTGTCCGAACAAAAGCCGCGTGGGGTAACGCGACCTCGGACATAGTCAGCCAGAGAGGTCGTGCTGAAGCATTCCACATTCATTGTCGGCTGGCCGGGTCGCGCGAAAGTGACGGCGTTATGCTGATGACGCGGTGTACCGTTCTGCAACGGCAAGCCATCAAGAGCCATTGGAACGCCGCGCGCATAGTAATGAAAAGAACCCTCGTCTTCCTCATGGTGACAGTGCACCCGGCCTGCTTTGAAAAACACGTAACTCCCCTTTCGGCTCGTATCATGGCTGCGAAGAACTGCGCCCACATTGGGCAGGAATCGGCTCGTCAAGCACGGCCTGATTTCACGAATGGAGGGATCGTGGAAAATATAGTGCAACGTCAGAGGCTCGGCTGCAGGGCCTGAATGATCATGATTCCTGTGCACAAAACTGCCGGTCGCCCGCCACGCCCACATCAGATGCCCCGCAAGTTCCGGATCCCTCTCCTTCAAAAATGCCGCAAGCCAGGGCGCCCACGACAGGGCTTTCCGAGCATAGGGATGGTCTCCGACCGGAGGCAGTTGCCGCCGGCCATGATCACGCGAGTTCGGAGGCTCAATGACATCCAGAAAAAACCTGCCAGCCGCGCGCAGACGCGGATCGGACGAATAATCCCTCACCCTGCGCTGCCGCAAAGCCCACATAGCCGGCAAATACAGCGCGTACACGGTGTGCGGATAATAACACCCCACATTTTCCTCTCCGCAGCCGTCATCGCGCACATGCCGCGCCAGCTCTTCGTCCAGACGCCGGACCAAATACCGCGTCCACACTCCCGAGCACGGATGGTCTGAAAGAAAAAGCCCCAGCAATCCCGCACAGGTGAACACGTCGGAGTTGAAATTCGGCAGATAGGTGGTTTCGTTGTCCCGATATGCGTACTGCCACCATCTGCCATCGGTCAGTATATAGGCGGCAAGCGCGCATACACGCCTGACCTCCCGTTTCTCCTGCTCGCTAAAACAATCCCACAACACATCGCATGCCGCCGCGTATCGTCTCAGAGGCCTTGACAATCCTATCCCGTAAGTGGGGCCGGCATAGCCCCTGGCCAGGATGCCCTCGACAAGTTCCATCGCATGGGTTGCCGCCTCGACCTCGGAGAGATGCGCCGGAATCCCTTCCACCAGATACCTGTCAGCCGGATGATATGCCTTTGTCTTCCGGTAGTTTTCCCACAGTTCCGGCGCCTCGTGAACCTTCTTGCGTATCGCCTCGATATCCTTCGCAGCAAAGAAGAGCCGCGGATGCTCATGTCCGGCGTCGCGCCACTCAGTTATCCAATCCTTGACCTTGTCCAGCGGAAGCGCGGCACGGCGCCTGTGAAGGTTCCATAGTGGCATATGGGGATCCGCATCAAGTCGCACCGGCTTCCGGCCTGTGCGAGCTGATCCTGTAACCTTTCCAGCATGCTCACGATCGAGAAGGGCCAGGAGCCAGCGCCGTCTCACGTTCTCGATCGGAAAACGCCAAAAAGTTCCACCACTCTTTGAATCCACCAGAATCACCTCAGCATTGACGCCCGGCGTCCGATGCGCCGGATGCACCGCAGTGTCCGGCGCGCGCCACTGGTCAATATCCAGAGCAACAACACCGATCATTTCGCAACGCCGCGAATTGTAAACGCCCATCCACGCCCCGTCTATGAAGGGCAAGGCAGGACGCATAGCGGTGTAAGTCTTCAGGCTTTGTGATCGAAGCGGCATGTCCACTATCTCCCACGACCCGGTCGAATGCGTTATCATCCTGTCGCACCTGAGGCCTGGCCCCAACTCCAAAATAAAGTTGCTTGTAGGACACGGCCGGACACACGGTCTGCCAACCTCATCCAAACCCTGCCGCCAGAAAGATGGATTCAAGGAACCAATCTCACGATAGGGTCTGGGCGTCGGCCATAGCCGGACCGGCAAAGTGCTGTTTTCTTCAACCTCACAGTGCATTTCGCCGGAGCGGAGGGTGATGCGCGCCTCATACGAGTACCCTCCTTCAAACCTGTAAACCACTTTGACCGTAGTCCACAGACGACCAGATTCCACCACCGACGTGGCAACCGATCGTACTGCAAAAGGAGATTCTATGTGCCCCTTCCCAAGCCACCGTCCTCCCTGCATACGCGCCGCGATGACCGGACCTGGCACAGCGTCATTCTCTCCGTAACCGCGAGAGTTATTGCCGGGGAGAAGAAACGAAACCAACCCGTTGGAGAGACACATCTGTTGTTGTCCAACCCGTGTGAGGCTCGCCATAAATTGATCTCTTCCTTCCCCATGCCCCTTTGCAGGCTCAACGCTGTATTGCCGCGCCTCTCCAGACTCCAGCGCCTCAACAATAAAGGACACAAAATCTCCGCTCGCCTGGCACGGAACAGCAACACCATTCCAAAACACGTCAACATGTCTCTCCCGAAACTTCCGGGGAAGACGATATCTAACGATCTCGTCCTCCCAGCAAAGACCCAAAGGCTCCCTCAGAAAAATCGTACAAAGTGTGCGGCCACGACGTGTGGCTGACAGCGGCGAAATGAGGACCGCATTCAACCCCTTGTCAAGAATCATAATATCCCCCCTTTGGCCACCCTCTCTTGCTGTCTGATGATTACGTCAAAAAGCTCCCTGAGTGCCTATCGAACCGTTATCAACGTCCCGTAAATCACCCTCTCCCATAGCTGAAGAACCAGAGTAGGCCGCATGAAATCAATGCCAAACTCGGTAAAGTAGACTATGCAATCGTAAGCCTCATCAGGGGGAGGGGCCAGCAGCAGGCCCCTGTTCGGTTCAGTCCCCTCCACATAGCCCTGCAGAACTTGCGTCATCTCGATACGCTTGGTGCCGCCGCGATACCATTTATTCTCCTGTTCTTGAATACCCACCAGCGCCACGACATTTGACATCGGATCGGACGATCCCTGCAGGCCGGGCCAGTTTTCTGCCCAAGGCAATGGCGTCGGATTGGTGAATCGGTTTAAATGCGTAACCTGATTCACATCCCAATCTTCAGCCAAAGTATAAAGACGAGCATTATAATTTGGGTACGAATCCCACCATATGCGTGTGCAATACTGAAGATGAGCGGTTACAAGACGCGGCCGACCGGGTTGAGGAACTGAACTTGTTGGAGCAAGAGAAGCAAGCACCGGATGATTCATAAGGATCCGAAAAAGTGCGCGCCGGGGCGGATTAGGAAAATTCCATGTATACAGCGAACCCCATTGGGCAGTCGCAAAGTTAGAGTTCGCCAGGCTGCCGCCTGCGATGTAGGTGTCCTCGAAAACATCATCGCCGCGCAGGAACTCGACACGCGACTTCATCCAGTACTTTCCGCCATACTCGGCCGGCCTGCTCACCTCGCCGGCCGCAGCATATTCAATCACAAGCTTCGGCCGTTTGGCCGTCTCGGAGTGTTCGCTGGAATAGAAAGAATATTCCGCGCATGGGTTGGCTCCCCATCCAGCATTCGGCTTGAACTGAAGGCCTCTGTTGACCAGCGATCCATCGTGCCAAGCCTGAACATACGCGCTCACGTCAAGCCACGCAGTGTCGTTCGTCGGTTGCAGGGGGGGCCAGCAACCCAGCCACATCATTCCAATTTGCTGGCCCGCAGGATAATTTGTGGCCGCATTCCACGTAAGGCTGTTGTCCCAGTTGTGGGTCACAAAGAAAATATCAGGGCCCGCATTGCCGAAAATAGTGCCTGCGCTCGTAAGAAACAATCTGGCACGAAGCACCCTGGCTGCGGAAGGCAAATAGTTCTCAAACCCCTCAAAACGCAAGTATCCCCACTTTCGGACATCCGGCGAATTTGTATACCATCCAAAACGGACAACGTTGCTCGTGCCGAAGCTCGAATACGGATCCTGCGCGTCAACATATGTGTCAACCGTTCCAGCATATGCAGTCGCCCCGACGATCGGAACACCGTTTGTCGTTGGAATTTCACCTTGGCGCAATTCCAGCGTAACGGTATTTGTAAACGCGGCTGAGACAGTCCCGGCCCTAACCATGACACCCACACAAAAGCCTGCTGCGGCGCGCATCACACGCCAAGACACGCCATGACATCTCATCGGCCGTGACATCAGATGGTTGACTCTCATTTTCATAGTCCCACCTTTTCATAATAGTCATCCCCACAAGGCACCCCCATACCGGGCCGGTGTCCTGACGCATTCATTTTGCCCGATGCCCTAGCCTTGAGTACGTCTAATAGGTAGCCGCGGCATGGGCCACCTGTATTTTTTCTAATTGTATATTACCCCCCCCGACAGCAACAAATATTTTTTTGCTGAACTCATCTGGCGTGGTTGCCGTACTGTTCCGACATGGCAAGCGTTATGATCACGCAGGGGCGGCAGATCGCAGAGCAGGAGATCAAGCTGGTGCGCGACTTGTTGGAGGCGTATCCGGGCTGGAATCACACGCGGTTGAGACAGGAGTTGTGCGAGCGCTGGGAGTGGGGCAACAGGCGGGTCAGCTCAAGGACATGGCCTGCCGTACGCTGCAGCTCAAACTGGAGCGGGGGGCGAGGCCATGGACGCAAGCGGGCATCCTCTCCGAGTACCGGGGCCGCGCGGTTCACGCCTGCTGGAACTCGTACTTCAACTACGACTGCGACCATGCCCTGTGTAACAACCATCTGCTGCGCGAGCTGACTTTCCTATG